>JBBQSI010000132.1:0-8119 GCA_038213975.1 Chitinophagales bacterium | reverse complement strand
AATAAGATGACAAAACGCTGTCATAAAACGCTGCTTCACAATTAATCAAAAAAGTTTATTTACTTTTCAAGGCAGAAAAACCTTTCCTCCCGGATGACATCCATTATAAGAAAAGAACTTCACCAGTTTTTCAGCAATCTTACAGGATATATTACCATCATTCTTTTTTTACTCATCACAGGTTTCCTCTTATTCTTCAACCGGGACACAAACATTTTCACCTACGGGTATGCTTCGCTTGATCAATTTTTTCAAATTGCGCCCTGGATCTTTGTGTTCCTGGTACCGGCGCTGGCCATGCGCAGTTATGCAGACGAGTTTCGGATAGGCACTTTTGAATTGTTGCTTACGCGGCCGCTAACGCCATGGCAGATTGTGCTGGGAAAATATGTCGCAGTGTTAGTGGTGATCATAATTGCTTTATTGCCAACTTTGCTTTATGTGATTACCATCCAGTCGCTTTCGTCTGCCGGCGGTATTGATGCAGGGGGCACTGTTGGCGCGTATATTGGTTTGTTTTTATTAGCCGGTGTTTTTTCTGCCATTAGTATCTTTTGCTCAGCGCTTACTTCAAATGCTGTAATCGCTTATTTATCGGCTGCCTTCGCATGTGTGGTGCTTTACTTCGGATTCAATGCCTTGAGTCAAATACCGGGATTTAGTGGAAATGCAGACTATTATCTTGAGATGGCGGGCATCGATTTTCATTATCGGAGTATCAGTCGGGGAGTAATTGATACGCGGGATATAATCTATTTCTTCAGCCTGGGCTTTTTATTCCTCTATCTCACCCAAAAATCAGCGCAAAGAAGTAGCAGCAGATGATGAGAAAAAAAAGCTATCAAATCTGGATCGTGTTACTAGTATTGGTACTTATAAATGTAGCAGCCGCATGGGTGCATTTTCGTTTCGATCTTACTGCGGAAAAAAGGTTTACCATCAGTGCACCGGTCAAAAAAATGCTGCGGGATTTGCCCGGTCCCGTAGAAGTTGATCTGCTGTTACATGGAAACCTACCCTCAGGCTTCCGTAAGTTATCTGCTTCCACCAACGATCTTCTGCAGGAATTTAATGATATTACCCGTGGTAAAATAAAGGTAAGGCAGGTAGCGCCCGATGAAGCGGTTCCCGGAACTGATCGCACTTTTGGAGACACCCTGGCTGCGCTTGGCTTATTGCCTATCAACCTGAAAGCGCAGGTAGAATCAGTGGAGCAATCACAATATGTTTTTCCATCCGCCATCATCAGGCACGGCGATAAAATTGTGCCCGTCAATCTTTACCCCGGAGCAAAATCCCTTATCACACCGCCAGAGCTCAACAGCGCCGAGGCCATGCTGGAGTATACTTTTGCTGATGGAATTCATAAAGCTATCACCGACAAACTTCCCCTGATAGCCTACTCCGTTGGCAACGGCGAGCCGACCGGTTCCAGCACTTATGACCTGGTGGAAAATGTTTTGCGTAAAAATTACCAGGTATTTACCATCGATATCAATAATGAACCGGTGATTCCAGATACATTCCGGACACTCGTGGTGGTAAAGCCCACCAAGCCTTTTGATGAAAAGGAGAAAATGAAGATCGATCAATTCATCATGCACGGCGGCAGCGTTATTTGGATGATTGACCGCCTGGAAGCGGAGATGGATAGCCTCCAGCTCAAAAACCAGGTTGTCGCCTACGATAGAAATCTGCAACTGGAAGATTTATTATTCAGGTATGGCGCCCGCATTAATGCGGATTTGGTGATGGATCTTCAAAGCGACTTTTTGCCTTTTGATGTTAATGGTAATGGACAGTTTGAATTCCTGCGGTGGAATTATTTTCCGCTTTTTGAGCCAAATAATGCAAGCACTGTCACCAAAAGCCTGGGCCTGGTGGAAGGCAAATTCGTAAATTCTGTAGACACAGTCGCAGCGCCTGGGGTTGCGAAAACTTTTCTCCTTAGGTCTTCACCAAATGCGAGGATTATCCAAACGCCAGCCCTCATAAGTCCGTCAGAAAATCGAAATGCGCCCGAAGATGAAGCGTTCAAAACAGCAGGTATCCCGGTGGCAGTTTTACTCGAGGGAAAATTTACGTCCTTCTTTAAAAACAGGATAAGCAGTACAGAAATGGATTCGCTCGCCATCAATGGCACACCCTTCCGGTCTGAATCTCCGGCAAATAGTAAAATGATAATCGTCGGCGATGGTGATATAGTGCTAAATGCGTTCATCAAAGACCAACCGCTGTCAATGGGCGTGAATCCGTACACTGCCCAGTCAAATAATGCTTTCCCAATTTCAAACCGGCAATTTGTAGAGAACTCGCTGGACTACCTGGTTAACAACAATGGGCTTTATGCCAGTAGATCCAAAGACTACACACTACGCCTGCTGGATGGAGAAAAAATCCGGGATCAAAAAATTACCTGGCAATTGATTGATTTGCTGTTGCCGGTATTGTTGATCATCATCACCGGTCTTGTTTACCAGCAATGGCGACGGAACAAGTATGCCCGTTAGAGTTCCTACAGCCTGCTTATGCGGTAGCAAAACTTATCTTTGACCGAACCTGAACATTGATGACAGCAACCGAATGGACATACCTCGTTTTTGGGATTGTGCTTGTTGTGTCACTCGCAATCGACCTTGGAGCATTAAGTAAAAAATCACGAGCTACTTCCTTAAAGCAAGCAACTTTTCAAACGCTATTTTGGGTGAGCCTGGGCCTGGGCTTTGGCCTTTTCATGTGGTATGAAGGTGGTCAAACAATGGCCATGGAATACCTAAGCGCCTACCTGATGGAATGGGGGCTGAGTGTTGACAATATTTTTGTGTTCATCCTGATTTTCTCCTTTTTCGGGGTCGATGAGCGATATGTAAACCGCGTGCTTCTCTTTGGGATATTGCTCGCCGTTATCCTCCGGGTAGTATTCATCACCGTAGGTGTGGTGTTGGTAGAGCGATTTAGCTGGATCCTGTACGTCTTTGGAGCCTTCCTTGTATATACCGGCGTAAAGATGTTCATGATAAATGAAGACCATGCGTTTGACCCGGAAACCAATATCGTATATCGAAATCTTAAGAGATTACTTCCATTTACTACCGGCAAGAGTGAGGGCCGTTTTACCATAAAAAAGAATGGAAAAAGATATTTTACCACTTTATTTGCCGTCCTGGTCATGCTCGCCACTACCGATCTGGTGTTTGCTCTGGATTCAATTCCAGCCGTGTTTGCCATCACGCAGCACAAGCTCACGATCTACACTTCTAACGTTTTTGCAGTGTTGGGGCTGCGGTCATTATTTTTTTTATTGAAAGGTGCAGTACACAAGTTTAAATACCTGAAAGAAGGCATAGCCGTAGTGCTAATTTTTATTGGAGTGAAAATGCTTATAGAATTTTTTGATATCCATCTTCCCGTGTGGGTTTCGCTGATTGTGATTGTGAGTTGCCTAACCGGTGCCGTATTTTTTTCCATGTACATTTCCGGTAAGGAAGAACGACGCATGTCATCAGATTCATTATAAAATTACCCTGGTTGAATGTAGCCATTCACTATAGTCTTCAACAACTTGCCGAAATATTGCAGGGCGAAATTCTCCAGCAGCCATTTAATCTGGTCCAGCCGGGGTTTCTTTCCCTGGACAGCCGAAAGATTTTATTTCCTGAGAATACAGTATTTCTTGCGTTGGAAACTGCGCAACGGGACGGGCATGACTTCATAAAATCACTTTATGCCAAAGGAGTGAGGAACTTCATTACACGTTCAGGCAGGCTGAAATCCGCTGAGTTCCCCAAGGCTAACTTTCTCGAAGTGAAGGATACATTGGCTGCGCTACAAACACTTGCAAGCCACCACAGGAGTGCTGTTTTTGATTCACATGATAATTTTACGGTGGTCGGTATTACCGGGAGTAATGGGAAAACCGTGGTGAAAGAGTGGCTCTCTTTTCTTCTTGCCGATGAAATTTCTGTGGTGAGAAGCCCGGGAAGCTACAATTCCCAAATTGGTGTACCGATAAGTGTGTTGCACCGCGATAATAGAAATACGGTTGGAATCTTTGAAGCTGGTATTTCTTCCCCGGGTGAAATGGAAAAGCTGGAAAAGATCATTATGCCTAATATCGGCATACTGACAAATATTGGCCAGGCACATGATGCAGGTTTTACCTCGCAAAGTGAAAAAGCCGTTGAAAAATTAAAGCTCTTTGTTAATAGTAAGTGTATTATTTATCACGCTGACGACGAACAGGTAAGTAAAGCGGTTGATTCATTTATTGAAGAGAATCAGCGCCGCGACATAATAGAGAAGTGGAACTGGGGCAAGGCCGATCATAATAAAATACAGGTCCTGAACATCGTAAAAAGTAAAAGTTCTACGAAAGTATCTGTCAAATTTGCGGGGCAGCCTTACGAACTTCAAATCCCATTCGCAGATGACGCTTCTGTGGAGAATGCAATGCATTGCTTTTGTGCTGTTCTGGCCTTACAACTGGATGTAACCAAATTCCTGGAGAAATTTACAAGGCTGTTCGCAATAGAAATGCGCCTGGAAATAAAGGAAGGAATTAATCATTGTACTATCATTAATGACAGCTATAGCAATGATCTTAATTCGTTTGGAATCGCACTCACCTTCCTCTCTCAGCAAAAACAGCACGAACGAAATACTGTTGTTCTGTCGGATATTGCGGAGTCAGGGCAGGAGGCGGGAAAGCTTTATGCGGGTGTGGCTACCCTGCTTCAGCAAAAAAATATACAGCGCCTGGTTGGTATTGGTCCGGCTATATCACAGCACAGGAAAGAATTTTCGTTTTTACCACAAGCGCTGTTTTATCCATCATCGGCGGATTTCCTGCGCCAGCTTCCAAGCCTGCATTTTCAGAATGAAAACATCCTGGTAAAAGGTGCACGGTCCTTTGAGCTGGAAAACATTGTGCAGGTCTTGCAGAAGAAAGTGCACCAAACTTTGCTGGAGATTAATTTAAACGCCGTTGTACATAACCTCAACGAGTACAAAAAGTTGCTGAAGCCGGAAACGAGGATCATGGGTATGGTGAAGGCATTCAGTTACGGTAGCGGCAGCCATGAGATTGCGGCCGTTCTTGCCTTTCATAATATAGATTACCTGGCGGTGGCCTATGCTGATGAAGGTGTGGAATTACGGCAGGCTGGTATCAATCAGTCCATAATGGTGATGAATGTAGAAAACTCCTCATTTGGTGCGATGGTTCAATACAACCTGCAGCCCGAGCTTTATTCTTTTTTCATTTTGGACGAATTTACTGAATACCTAAAGAAACGGGGCTTTACAGATTATCCTGTTCATTTAAAGATCGATACAGGCATGCACCGCCTGGGATTTACTCCTGATGATATTCCGCAATTGTGCGACAGGTTGCTCGGCAACAATTTTGTAAAAGTTCAAACTGCATTTACCCACCTGGTTGCCAGTGAAGACCAGGCCTGCGATCAATTTACCCGGCAACAATTAATGTTGTTTACCACTGCGGTAAACCAAATAGAAAGCATCCTCGGATACCCGGTTATAAAACATGCTGCTAACACTTCCGCAATCTCCAGGCATCCGGAAGCACAACTCGATATGGTAAGACTTGGTATCGGTTTGTATGGAGTGGATAGTGATGAAAAAATGCAGAAAAAATTAATGCCGGTATCGTCCCTGACGACGACCATTTCCCAGCTTAAAACTGTAAAAGCTGGAGAAAGTGTGGGCTATGGACGTAAAGAAATTCTGCAAAAGGATAGCCAGGTAGCAACTGTACGGATAGGTTATGCCGACGGCTACCCAGGAAACCTGGGCAACGGTGTTGGCAAAATGGCGCTGCACGGAAAACTGGTAAATACAATTGGAAATATTTGTATGGACATGACAATGCTGGATGTGTCAGCGTTGGAAAATGTGCATGAAGGAGAAAAGGTCGAAGTGTTTGGTAAACAGATTGCCATAAAACAAATGGCTGACTGGGCAGGCACCATACCATACGAAGTAATGACGGGAATTTCTCAGCGGGTGAAGCGGGTTTATTACGAGGAATAGCTGCCGTTTTTGATCTGAGTATTTGCCCGGCACTTTAACAAATACAATGAGCCCTTGTTTCCGTCCCTTCCGTATTTTGCTATCTTTGGCATTCAATTTTATTAGGTGAAAAAGAGGAATGTTTTTTTGTTGATCGCATTGGTTGTATTGGCTGACCAGGTTTTGAAATTTTACGTAAAGACGCACTATCATGCGGGAGAATCGCACAGCGTAATTGGCGAGTGGTTCCAACTTTACTTTATCGAAAATGAAGGGATGGCATACGGTTGGAAGTTTGGTGGAGAATGGGGTAAAATTGTTTTGACACTGTTTCGGTTAGCGGCTGTGATCTTCGGCGTTTTCTACCTGAATAAAATTGTTGAGAAAAAGTTTCATCCCGGCTTTATCATATGTGCTTGTCTCATTTTTGCCGGCGCATTGGGAAACCTGATAGACAGCATGTTCTATGGTCTCATTTTCGAAGACAGTAATATTTACACTCTGAATACCGCGAAGTTCTTGCCTGATAAGGGCTATGCGGGCTTTTTACATGGAAAAGTAGTAGATATGCTCTACTTCCCCCTCATCCGGGATGCACATTTTCCCGCATGGATACCAATTTGGGGTGGAGAGGAATTTATTTTCTTCAGGCCGATATTTAATCTTGCCGACGCTTCTATTTCCACCGGTATCATTGCAATTCTTATTTTTCAAAAGCGTTTCTTTAAAGTTACCGGCCATAATCCGTCGCCTGCAGTTGAATCAAAAGCCCTGGTTAACGATGAAATGCAGGTTTCCTGAACCCTCAGGAAACACCTTAATACCTGATATGAAAACTTTGAAAATATTTTCTTCTCTCCTAATTCTTGCCCTGTCTTTCGCTGCGTGCCAAAAAGAATACAGTATTGAAAACAATGTGTCTCTAACAGCCAATGGTACCTGGGAATTTGCCGAAGGCGCCAACCGGTATGTTGGCGAGGTAGACACTGCTTATATTGATTCTTCCAATGCCGTCAAGATTTTGAACATCGTTGGTCCGTCGAAAGATGGGCTGCAAAATTTCCACTTGCAGCTGTATGCTACTGACTTTGGCCCGGGAGAATATAAGGCTTCTGCCTTCCAGTCTTCGCTGAAGTATTCTGCAGGCAACGCTAATATTTACCAGTCAAATCAACTTGCCGGAGAATTTATAGTTATCGTTACCGCCTATGGCAACGACATGATCACCGGCACTTTCAGTGGCGAAGCCCAGGATGCATCGGGGAACCTGGTTCAGATAACGGCAGGAAAATTCACTGCGTCGCTTAAGACTGGCAATGCTGTATCAACGGCCACGGGCGTGCTGGGAGATAGTTTAGGGTTCTGTGCGCCGATTATGGTTAATGGAGTTTATTCGCCGGGCGTGCAAGTCACTTCTTCTCATTCAATGACTATAAGCCTGGTCGTCGCCCAAACCGGCACCTACACGATCAGTTCAAATACCGTAAACGGTATCACCTTTTCCGGAACAGGAACATTTACGGCAGCCGGTGCGCAAACGCTGGTACTACCTGCCAGTGGTACACCGCTCGCCTCGGGTAATTTCGACTTTGTGCTAAGTTTCGGAAACAGTCAATGCGGCTTTACCGTGAGTGTTGATCCGGTGGGAACTCAATATGTTCTCGGCGGCAGTGGCGGCACTTGTACCCCCTTGAATATTGGTGGTACTTATGAAGCGGGCAAAATGCTGGATGCATCAAATACCATTCAAATACAGGTGGATGTAGCTACCGTAGGAAGTTATGTCATCACTACTGATACGCTAAATGGTATTAGCTTCAACGGTTCCGGCACTTTCAACAGCACAGGCGTTCAGAATATCACCCTCATCGGTGTGGGGATCCCTGGGGCAGCAGATACTACGCTATACCGTATAATAGCCGCTACTGATACTTGCACTTTTGCTCTCACTGTACTTCCTTCTTCTACACCGTTAGGAGACTATTTCCCGGTTACCCTTAATTCATTTTGGTCCTACAGCCTTGTCGGTGGAACCACCGCCGATTCCATCAAAACGACTGCAATCAGTTTCATGCCCATATTCGCCGGG
>JBBQSI010000131.1:0-8204 GCA_038213975.1 Chitinophagales bacterium | reverse complement strand
CCCGGAATAGTCTGGAATATTTCTACAATATTATTTTCTGCATATTCTGTCACCTCAAGCAGGTTGCGAAAATCACTCTGCACGGTAACGGCGATGATCGGCTGGGCGCTGGCGTCTGCCTTTGAAACAACAGGCGGTGCATCTACATCCTGCGGCAATTGCCTGGTGGCCTGCGATACCTTATCACGCACATCGTTGGCGGCGGCTTCAAGGTCAACGTTCAGGTCAAACTCTACGTTGATGTTGCTGTTGCCCTGGTTACTCGAACTCGTGATATTTTTTACGCCGGCAATACCATTGATGGCCTTTTCGAGCGGCTCGGTAATCTGCGATTCAATGATGTCTGAGTTAGCGCCCGCATAGGAGGTCCTCACAGAAATATTGGGTGGATCAATTGCGGGATAATCACGTACACCAAGGAACTTAAAACCAATAATGCCAAACAGCATGATGATGAGGTTCATCACAACCGCCAGCACTGGTCTCTTTAAACTTATGTGCGAGATATTCACAGTTCCTTATTTTTTTACTGATGAAAGGGCTATCGGCATCCCGGGTTTAATTGTGAGTAAGCCGGTGGTGATAATAGTATCTCCTACGACAAGCCCTTTCGTAATTTCAACTTTTGCAGAATCTCTTTCGCCGGTAACGACTGAACTGAAGTCTGCCCTTCCACTCCTGTACACAATCACTTTTTTGTCGCGGGCTTCCGGGATAATTGCCTGCGACGGTACCATGATCGCCTGGTTATTTTCACCCATGTCAAAATGCACATTGGCGAAAGATCCGGCAGTAATATTTTTATCCGGGCTATCCACTATCGCATGCACCATCAGGCTGCGGCTTTCTTCCGTGATGCCCGATTCAGTAGCTGCGATTTTTGCACTGTACTTCCTGGAGGAGGATTCTGTGGTGAAGGATACATTGTTGCCGATCCTGATCATCGGCGTATATTTTTCCGGCACGGAAAACTCCAGCTTTAGTCTGCTGATTTGCCGTATTGTGGTGAGTATGCTTGTAGGAGTAACATAGGCGCCGATGCTTACATTTTTAAAGCCAAGTTTACCAGTAAAAGGTGCCCGGATAATCGTCTTGGCAATGCCCGCATTCAGCACCTGGATATCAGCGTTGATCGTACTTACGCTTAATACACTAAGATCATAATCTTGCTGGCTGATGCCACCGATTTTCAGCAGTTCATCCTGCCGCCCCTGCGTTTTGCTTGCAATCGCGAGCTGTACTTTTAGTTTTCTCAATTGTGCCTGGAGGTCGCCATCAAACAACCGGGCGATCAAAGTACCTTTTGGAACCACGGCTCCTTCCGGGATCGATAAATAGGTGATCTTGCCCGGAACTTCGGGATGTATTTCGGTTTCTTCAAAAGGCAACAACGAACCCGCAACATCAATGCTGGAATTTAGAACCGACGTGGAGACCACATAACCTTCAACCGGAACGGAGCGATTTGGCGAAGGCCCGCCCGGCTTTTCTGAATTCTTTGCTGACTTTTCCCCGGAACTGCTGTTGCACGAAAGAAAAAGTAATAGAAAGACTAGCCATCCGGCGTCTTTCCGGTTTATCGAGATCATCATTTAAGCGTAATTAAAATCGATTTTCTGATTGTAACGTGTTAGACGAGGTTTGGTTCTAAATCCTTCGTCCGATTTATGCTGAAACCACCCTGAGCGTGTTTTTTATTTTCAGCGAAGTATGGATGAGTTCCTGGCGCTCATTGCTGACTACGGTGACGTGGCCCATCTTCCGGCCAGGACGGGTTTCATGTTTTCCATAAATATGAACAAAGACGTTGTCAAATTGCAGCACCTGGTGAAGGCCTTCATAGTGTGCAATGCCATTGTGCTCATCCGCGCCAATGAGGTTTACGATAGCCGCAGGAATGATGTGATCCGTATTTCCAAGCGGGTATCCAAGCATGATGCGCCAGAGCATGTCAAACTGTGAACAGTAGTTAGCTTCAATCGTGTGATGGCCACTGTTGTGCACCCGCGGCGCTGTCTCATTTACCAGCACATTGTTTTCTGTATCTACAAAAAGTTCCACTGCAAAAATACCCGGGCTTTTAAATTTTTTTGCGACTGTAAGTCCTATTGCTTCCACTTTCCAAAATACCTTTTCCTCCAGCGATGCCGGGCTGAGCTGATAATCCAGCAGGTTAAGGTCTTTGTCGAAGATCATTTCGGCGGGCGGGTAAATTGCGACTTCGCCGTTTTCAGCAATGGCTATGATGACGGAAATCTCTTTTTTTATTTTCACTTGTTTTTCCAGAATGGAAGGTGCATCAAATCCTTTTTCAAAATCTTTATCGCTTTTAAAAATAACTACGCCTTTACCGTCATAGCCACCTGTGCCAATTTTGTGAACGGCGGGAATAAATGACCCGTGATGCCTTAGCTCGTGCCTGGCATTTGTAACTACAAACTCTGCCGTGGGGATTTGATTTTCTGCATAAAATTGCTTCTGCAGAATTTTATTGTTGATCGTAGCAATCACGGAGACCGAGGGGAAAACTTTGACCCCTTCTTCTTCGAGTTTTCGTAACGCTTCCACATTCACGGACTCGATCTCAATCGTAAGTACGTCTAAGTTTTTGCCAAAAGCGTATACGTTCTCGTAATTAGTGATATCTCCTGCAGTAAAGTGATTACAAAGATGAGCCGCGGGGCAGAGGTCGTCTTTTTCCAACACGAAAGTCTCGACGGGATAATTTGCAGCAGCCTGCAACAGCATTTTCCCTAACTGGCCGCCGCCAAGGATTCCGGCTTTAAGCATTTAATTTTATTCGCAAGATAAATCTTGCAGTGTTAGTTGCAGAGAAATCAGTGGACAAATATCAAACGGCGGTAACCGGTCGTACTGGACTATTTACTAAAAGTGTACGTGATGTAGCCTGTTTTTCCGTCACCGACATCTATGGGAGATCTGGTCATGAAACTGTTGGCAGTAATGTTTTCTAAGTCCATCCTGTATCCTTCGTCTACATTTTTAGCTTTCTCGCCATCTAATTTCTTGAATTGAAATTGTGCACCCGGATCTTTACCAAACACGGTCCAAAATATATCCTGCCTTTTTCCGCTCGCAAGTGTATAAGAACCTTTGCCGCTTTTGGTAAGATTCCAGGTACTGCCCTGGAAGTCCTGGTAAGGCCCCTCATCAAAGACATTCGTTACATTGAAACCTTCGGGCAAATCAACTGCGATGTTTGAAACTGTCCAGGTGCCATTAAGATTACCCGTTTTGGCTTTCATATCCGTTGCATTTTTTCCGGCACCGCAGCTGGCAATAACCAAAACAACAGGAAGAGCTATTAATATATTTTTCAATTGTTTCATAATAAAAATTTGAATCATTGAATACATAAATCCTGCCAAAGGGTAGGGAAGCTGACTTTTGTTAAAGGATCCCGGCACCGGGCCTAATTAAATTATTTTTGTAAAAATCGATTGCATGAAAACATCTGTTCTAAACCAGCCTGCAACTTCGGATAAAGAGGATTTTTTACCGCTGCATGGTACCGACTATGTCGAGTTTTATGTTGGTAACGCCAAACAGGCGGCACACTTTTACAAAACAGCTTTCGGCTTTCAATCGCTGGCTTACGCCGGCCCGGAAACAGGTTCAAAGGATAAAGTGAGCTATGCCATCAGGCAGGAGAAATTAACTTTTGTCTTGACTACACCGCTCCGGGCGGAAAATGAAATAGCAGATCACATTTATAAACATGGCGATGGCGTGAAAGTGTTGGCGTTGAAAGTGGATGATGCCGAAAAAGCGTGGAGGGAGACTACTTCGCGGGGAGCTGAAAGTTTTATGAAACCCACTACGCTGTCTGATGATGATGGTGAAGTGACGCTCAGCGGTATTCATACCTACGGAGAGACGGTGCACTTATTTGTTGACCGGAGTAAATACAAAGGCATCTTTTTACCGGGATTCCGGAAATGGGAAACCGGGTACAATCCCTCGCCGACAGGTCTTTTATACGTTGATCATTGTGTTGGAAATGTTGGCTGGAATCAAATGAATAAATGGGTAGACTTTTACCAGGACGTCATGGGGTTTAAGAATATACTCTGCTTTGACGATAAGGACATTTCTACAGAATATTCAGCCTTGATGAGTAAAGTAATGAGTAACGGTAACGGCTACGTTAAGTTCCCGATAAATGAACCTGCGGAAGGAAAGAAGAAGAGCCAGGTAGAAGAATACCTTGATTTTTATAATGGGGAAGGCTGTCAGCATATTGCCATCGCCACCAATAATATTATCGAAACCGTCAATGAACTAAAAAAACGTGGCGTGGAGTTTCTCTCAATCCCGCAGAGTTATTATCATACTGTTTTGGATAGGGTAGGGAAGATCGACGAAGACCTTCAACCTCTAAGCGAGCTGGGGATTTTAATTGACCGGGATGAAGAAGGTTATTTACTGCAAATATTCACCCGCCCGGTGGAAGACAGGCCGACACTATTTTTTGAAATCATACAACGTAAAGGTGCCCGGAGTTTTGGCAAGGGCAATTTCAAAGCGCTTTTTGAAGCCATTGAGCGGGAGCAGGAAGAGCGTGGCAATCTGTAGAAAGATGGTTTAACTATAACGTTAAGAAACTGCAGATGGGCGCAGAAGTTTCAATAAAAAATTTATTTTTACGTTTATCAGATAAGGTTATCAATTCCAGGTTCTTATGATGCGTTTCTTGTGCTCTATAATTGTTTTTACACTGGTTGTTTCGGTGGCTTCCGCGCAATATTCTTTCGTAGAGGAGCAAAAGTCTTCTTATCGGCTGGGAAGTTTTTTTAATACAAAAGAGCAACAGCTTCAAAAGGAATTTGACACCAAGGGCCTCGAATGGCCCGCCAAATACATTTACATCCGCAGTTTCAAGTACGATGCCCAATTGGAAGTGTGGGTAAAAAACGACCTCAAAGAAAAGTACAAACTTTTCAAGACTTATAGGGTATGTATGCAAAGCGGAACGATGGGACCTAAAAGATTACAGGGAGATTACCAGGTGCCGGAAGGTTTTTATTACATCAATGAATTTAATCCGCGAAGTGCCTATCATCTTTCCCTCGGCTTAAACTATCCAAATGCCTCCGACAGAATACTCAGCGATTCTCTCAGGCCGGGCAATGCAATATATATTCACGGAAGTTGCGTATCAGTTGGCTGCATACCGGTCACCAACGATGAAATTGAAGAGATCTACGTTCTCGGAAGCTATGCCCGCAGCGCGGGAGAGGACTTTATTCCTGTGCATGTGTTTCCCTTCCGCTATACTGACAGGAGGTCGATGGAATATTTCAAAGTCACCACCCGAAATAATGAGCCACTGCAAAAATTTGCGATGCAGCTTAAGTCTGCTTTTGACAAATTCGAAGAGAGCAAACAGATTCCCCTGATCATGGTGGACAAGAAAGGGCAATACGTCGTGAATTAATCACGCATAATCAACTGCACAGTTTCCGGTGTTTTCTGCTCCAGGATCACTTGTTTATCTTTTGTAAGCCGGCTTAAAAATGTGCCGTCATAATGCCGGATCGTGAGCAGGCTCAGATTTGTTTCAACCATCACATCAAAGAATTCTTCAAGCGCCGCCGCAGCTGCGGAAGTTTTTTCGGGGCGATGATCAGCGCAAAACATGAGGCTAATGGCTGCATTCTGCGTAAGGGTTGGTTTAATTTTTATTTTCTTAAGAATTTCGTGCAAAGCGTTTACGGGTTCCCCTTCTACAAATGAAAAGTCACGGGACGACAATGTAAACAACACCTGGTTTCTTTTATATACAACGACAGGCGGTAATTTTTCATCGCCTTTGCCAGAGATAACGGAGCCGGGTAGCTGCGGATCAAGAAAACATTTTACATAAAGCGGGATGTCCAGGTTTTGCAATGGCTTGATAGTTTTTGGGTGAATCACCTGCGCTCCGTAATAGGCCATTTCTATCACCTCGCGATAGCTAAGTGCAGAAAGAAAAACAGCTTCCGGGAATTCTTTGGGATCGGCATTCATCACGCCTTCCACATCTTTCCAGATGGTGACATCCCTTGCCTGCAAGATGTTGGCGAAAACGGCGGCTGTATAGTCGCTTCCTTCGCGGCCAAGTGTTGTGCTTTCATTTTCATCCGTACTTCCGATAAAGCCCTGCGTGATTACGATCTCTTTTTCATTTAATACAGGGAGAATGATCTGTGCTGTTTGCTGACGTGTGACGTTCCAGTCTATCACGCCATCGCGGAAGGTGTCATCCGTTCTCAATACATCCCGCACGTCGATCCAGCCATTATCAACACCTTCCTGGTTTAGAAAAATGGAAACGATCAGCGTGGAAAGCAACTCGCCGCAACAAACGACCTGGTCGTAGTAATAGTTGAAATCCCGCACGGGCTTATCATGCAGCAGCCATTCGACTTCTGTAAAAATATCCCTCAACCTTACTTCGGCAACTGCTTCAGGAATGTTTAATTCCGTCAAAAGAGAAAGGTGTTGCTGCTTTATATGTTGAAATAATTCCAGGGCGATATCCTTATCGCCCTTAAAAAAAGCTCCCACCACTTCCTCCAGCGCATTTGTTACCTTTCCCATGGCTGAGATCACGATCAATAAACGGTCACCACGGAAGGGGCTGAGAATGGGTTTTAAATTTTTAATTCTTTCCGCAGAGTTTATACTTGCGCCGCCGAATTTGAAGACCTTCATCCGGATGTTTTGTTCAAAGTAAATAGAAATGTTTTGTCGGTGCATACTTTTTTTGATCTTGAAACCGTCATTACGATAGCACTTTACGATTCACTGTCCGCTTGCGATCACCTTCGCAAGGGCACAAATTAAAACCATGGTCAACAGGCAGGTACTCACCTTTGATGAATTTACGATCCGGGAAATGCGGGCGTTTCCAAAAGCCACCGGTGAACTGGCAGGTTTGCTCAGGGACATCGGGCTGGCAGCAAAACGCGTGAATGTGGAAGTGAATAAAGCCGGGCTCGTTGACATCCTCGGAGACACCGGCAACGTAAACGTACAGGGTGAGGAAGTGAAAAAAATGGATGAATATGCCAATGACCAGTTGACGGGCGTTTTGCAGCACGGCATTAGCTGCGCCGGCATTGCCAGCGAAGAGCTCGACGACATTGTTATTTTCGAAGATGATATCAGCCGGCAATCCAAATATGTGTGCATGTTTGATCCCCTGGATGGCAGTAGTAACATCGACGTAAATGTTTCCATTGGAACAATTTTTTCTGTGTACCGCCGGGTGACAGAAAAGGGTACCTCCGTAACCGTACAAGATTTTTTACAATCCGGCATCAGGCAGGTGGCCGCGGGCTATATTATTTATGGTTCCTCCACCATTTTCGTCTATGCCACACGTCGTGGAGTAAATGGATTTACCCTGGATCCGTCTATCGGCGAATTTTGCCTGAGCCACCCTGACATCAAATGCCCGGAATTCGGGAAGATGTATTCAGTGAACCATGGTCATTTCTTCAGGTATAGCGAAGCAGTGCAGCAATACATTCAGCTTTGTCAACATAAAACGGAAGCTAACGGCGGGCCATACACGCAGCGCTACATAGGCAGTATGGTGTCAGATGTGCATCGCAACCTGATCCGGGGCGGAATATTTTTATACCCCGGCACCAGCGACAAGCCCGCAGGTAAATTGCGTTTGCTGTACGAGTGCAATCCACTCGCATTTATCATGGAAGTGGCAGGAGGCAAAGCTACTGATGGTGAAACCCGCATCCTGGACAAACAACCAGTTGAGTTACATGAACGCACCCCGTTTTTTATCGGTAGCCCCGGCATGATGCGCGAGCTGGAAAGCTATACAGGGGCCGTCTAATTTTCTTTTGGCGGCAAACAAACTTACCAGCATCTTTGCGCCTGTTTAAAAAACGCCATGACGGATAGTATCATTTCTGTTCAAAACCTTGTTAAGAATTATGGGAAATTCAAGGCAGTGAAGGGGATTTCTTTTGAGGTGGGGAAAGGTGAAATATTTGGGCTGCTGGGTCCTAACGGTGCCGGCAAATCAACGACACTTGAGATAATTGAGACGCTCCGCGACAAGACCTCCGGAAAAATTATTGTCGACGGACTCGATCTTGATGAGTCTCCGGAAAAGATAAAAAAGCGTATTGGTGTACAGCTGCAGTCGTCCGGCTATTATCCGGGTCTTAATT
>JBBQSI010000130.1:0-8240 GCA_038213975.1 Chitinophagales bacterium | reverse complement strand
AAAAGGATCATGCAAGCTTCATGAATTTCATCGAGTCTTTTTTCATGATCGGCATACTCACCGGTTATTTCATCTTTGGGGCATTTGTAGATGATGCAAACCCGGCATCACGGTCATGGTTAAACGTGTATTATTTATTGGCGGGAATTACGGCCTTTGCCTTTCTGCTGTTGCTTAGCTCACCGCTCGACGAAAGTTCTGTAAAAGCTCAAAAGGCGAAAACGTTGGCCGGAGATTTTGCCGACATGGTGGCCCTTGCAATTCGTCCGTTGGTAATTGTTTTTATCATCAGTGCATTCTTTTATGTATTGATTGAGCAAAGCATCATGAGCTGGCTGCCTACTTTTAACAGCCAGGTTTTGCATATGCCTGCGAGGCTCAGCATCCAAATGGCAAGCATTCTTGCCGGTTCTACAGCCCTCGGGCGTTTCCTGGCAGGGATAGCCCTTCGGAAAATTCACTGGCTTATGGTACTGATGGTTTGCCTGGTGGGTGCCGCCATTCTTGTATTACTCGTTATTCCACTTGCATCGGGCTCAGATGCGAGGCAGGTTACAAGCTGGTCCAATGCGCCATTTGTTGCATTCCTTTTTCCATTGATTGGTCTTTTTCTTGCACCCGTCTATCCGGCAATTAATTCAGCAATCTTAAGTTCACTGCCGCCTCGTCAACATGCACCCATGAGCGGATTGATCGTAATCTTTTCAGCCCTGGGTGGCACGACAGGTTCAATCCTCACGGGCTATATTTTTGAAGCGTATGGTGGTCAAACGGCCTTTTATCTTTCTTTGATTCCTATTGGAATATTAATTGCAGATCTCATCCTTTTTAATTTTTTGCAAAAGAAGGATGCTGCACGACAAGCGAACCAGGTGGTTCCTGAATATTAAATTTGAATATGGAAATGCAATACGTTTTTGAGCTCGGTGAATTATTTGAGCAGGTTCAGCTACAAAGTATTTATAAAGACAATAAAACTTTTGTTGATTGCATACCCAGAGATTCATTAGCGTCCATTCGTGAGCGTTATGAAGAACAAAAATCAGCTCCATCTTTTAAATTAGAAGAATTTGTTCACGAGAATTTTGACGAACCGGGACTAGTATCCGCTGCATTTGAGAGTGATCGTAATGCTGCCGTGAGTGATCACATCCGCAAACTTTGGGACGTGCTGACCCGCATGCCAGGTGATAAGAAAAATGATACACTTATTCCTTTACCAAAAAGCTATATCGTTCCTGGCGGCCGCTTTCGGGAAATCTATTACTGGGACAGCTATTTTACCATGCTCGGGCTTCGTTTGTCTGCGAGGGTTGATATGGTGCGCAACATGGTCGACAATTTTGCTTATCTCATCGACAAGGTTGGCTTCATACCAAATGGTAACCGCATGTATTACATCAGCCGGTCGCAACCGCCCTATTTTTCACTGATGGTCAACTTGCTTGCTGAAGAAGAAGGGTCAAAAGTGCGTTACGAATACCTGCCGCAACTGGAAAAGGAATATCACTTTTGGATGAAAGGTTGGGATAATTTGTCCGCCGATGATCAATCGATCAACAGGCTAGTCAGGCTGCCCGGCGACCACTATTTAAATCACTATTGGGACGACAAAGATTCACCCCGTCCTGAGGCATACAAGCATGAGATCAGGGTTGCTTCAACTGCGTCGGACAAAAAGAAAGTTTACAGGCATCTGCGGGCAGCCTGCGAGTCGGGCTGGGATTTTTCCAGCCGGTGGTTCCGGGATGGACAAACTATGGAAACGATTCACGCCGGAGAAATCATCCCGGTTGATCTCAACTGCCTTTTACTGGGCCTGGAGAAAAGCCTGGCAGAGGCACACACGGCTGGCGGTGATGATGCATCAGCGGCAAAATACTTAGACCTGGTAATGAAACGTAAAGAGGCGATTCAACGCTATTACTGGAATGATAATGAAGGTTTTTATTTCGATTATGATTATGTGGGGAAGCAACAAACTTCTTCCTGGCACCTGGGTGCTGCCTTTCCATTATACTTCAATGTCGCAACACCTGACCAGGCCGCCCTCGTTGCAGAGAAAATTGAAAATGAATTCTTGAAATCCGGCGGGCTGATATCCACGCTAAAGACAACTACGCAACAGTGGGATGCACCAAATGGCTGGGCGCCGCTCCAGTGGATCGCTGTGATCGGATTGCACAACTACGGCCACACGACGTTGGCAAGGGAAATCGCAACCCGCTGGATGCGCATCAATGAATCAGTTTTTAAATCCACGGGTAAGTTGATGGAGAAATACAATGTTGTCGATACGGGGCTCACAGCCGGTGGCGGGGAATATACCTCGCAGGACGGGTTCGGTTGGACAAACGGTGTTTATCTCGCTATGGAAAATTTCATGCAAACAACTTCGTAATTATTGCTGCTTAAAGTCGAGGGCCGCTGAGTTCATGCAATATCTCAGTCCCGTGGGTGCCGGACCATCATTAAAAACGTGGCCAAGATGGGCCCCGCACCTGCTGCAAACAACTTCTGTACGTGACATTCCAAGCATGTTATCAGTATGCTCGTCTACATCTTTGGCTGCAATAGGCTTGTAAAAGCTGGGCCATCCCGTGCCACTTTCAAATTTCGTTTCCGAGGAAAATAATTGTTGGCCGCAATCCACACATACATAAGTTCCTTTAGCATGATTGTCCCAGTACTTTCCGGAAAACGCCGGTTCTGTTCCCGCTTTGCGGGTCACCCGGTATTGGGTGGGCGTTAGTTGCTTTTTCCATTCGGCATCCGTTTTTGTCACCTCATATTTTTTCTCAGGTTGCTGGGCGCAGCTCGCGAAACTAAATAGCGCAAGAACAAATATTGACAGGAATGTTTTCATCTTTGTAATTTTTTAGACTTCATAACTTTGAACACATTGAAACATACGTTTGTTAGTGCACAAAGGTTGTTCCCTTTTCTTAATCAATTCTTAAAAGAGCGATATGGGCGTCTGGAATCAAATTGCGGAGTATCTGTGGTTGAAAAAGAAAGATCCTGCTTCTCCGCGAACAAAATGGATTGGGTACATGCACGGAATCAATCGCATTTCGATTGTCCTTTTTCTGCTGGCAATCATAATAATTATTGTAAAACTTTTCCTTAAAGGCTGATCAGGCTGGATGCATCACCTGCTCGTAAATGATCGCTGCCGCATTGGCCGAAGCATTTCCCCCTTCAGAAAGTTGCTTTTTCAAAAGATAATAATCAAATTTTATTCGCTCTCTCTTTACAGGATCGTAGAGAAGGTCATTAAGCTCTCCAGAAAGGTTTTCGGCAGTAAGTTCGGCCTGTATCAATTCCTTCACAACTTCTTTGTTCATGATCAGGTTCACCAGGCTTATAAACTTTAGCTTAACGAGGCGCTTCGCAATTTGGTAAGAGACTGCGCCTGCTTTGTAACAAACAATTTGCGGAACGCCAAACAAAGCAGTTTCGAGGGTGGCAGTACCAGATGTAACAACGGCCGCATAGCTCCTTAATAAAATCTGATATGTCCCGCCATCCTGCAAGGCGACATTTGGGTAGTCAGCTATTAGGTCACGGTAAAAAGATTTATCTATCGCAGGCGCCTTCGCGATCACAAATTCCTTTTCACTAAAATTTCGGGTGACCTCCAGCATGATCGGCAACTTGGCTTTAATTTCCTGTTTCCGGCTGCCAGGTAACAGCGCCACCAGGTTTACATCCTGTTCGATGTCGGGATGGGCAGCCTTAAATTTATCTGCCACCTGCACCAATGGATGACCGACGTAGTCAACTTCGAAATTCCAGTTTTCGTAAAACTTTTTTTCGAAGGGAAGAATTACCATCATCTTGTCAACGACTTTCCTGATCATTTTTACCCGGCTTTCCTTCCAGGCCCACACCTGCGGCGAAATGTAAAAGACGTTGCGAATGCTGTTTTCCCTGGTCCACTTCGCCATGCGCAAGTTGAAGCCCGGGTAGTCTATAAAGATCACAAGATCAGGCTTAAAGGCGAGAATGTCTTTTTTGCAGAAAGTAAAATTTCGCAGAATTGCGGGAAGATTACTCACAACTTCTGTGAAGCCCATAAAAGCAAGGCTACGGTAGTGTTTTACCAGGATGCCACCGGCTTCTTCCATTTTGTCTCCACCCCAGCACCTGATAACTGCTCCGCTATCCAATTTTAATAATTCCAGTATCAGGTTGCTACCATGAAGATCACCTGAAGCTTCACCGGCAATAATGTAATACTTCATTCAGTTGTCAATAACAGCTTTTAAAGATATAGGAATTAGTTAATGCAAATGTCTACCACAAGCAAACGAAAATAAAAAGAAGGAAGTGTGTTACCAGAACTTGAAAATGAAGGCGACGATCGCATATGCCAGCGTGACAATAAATATGCCTTTTGCGGTCTCATCCCGCTGCCCGTTTACATATATAGTAAAAAGGATAGCATTCGCCATCAGGGAAACGCTGATGGAAACGGTGATCAGGTTAGGATTGAACTTCATCCACTGGAACATTTCTGCGGGAGTGAGTGATTTGAACTTTACAAATTTAAATACCATAAAGCCGATGACTGGCGCAATTGCGCCAAGGGCAAGCCCAAAAATGAGGTTATCTTTTTTGAACAGCATCATATCTTCCAGTTTTTTTCCAGCTCTTTCTTGAGCTTGTAATTGGTAAGGTCAAACTGCACGGGTACCACGCTCACCATATTATTTTGCAAGGCCCAAACGTCAGTATCGTCTGCTGCATCAAAATTCTTGAATTCGCCGGTTAGCCAGTAATACTTTTTGCCCCTCGGATCTACGCGTTCAAAAAAGTCTTCATCGTACTTGGCATAGGCCTGTTTGCAGATCTTTATCCCTTTGATTTCTTCCAGGGGCACGGCTGGAATGTTCACATTCAGCAAGAGGTGCTTGTCCATTTTTGTTTTAAGAAGGCTTGCCACTATTTTGCGAACGTAGTGCCTGGAAGCTGTGAAATCAGCTTCGAACCGGTAGTCCAGTAAAGAGAAGCCGATGGATGGTATACTTTCAATTGAGGCTTCCATGGCAGCACTCATGGTGCCGGAGTAGATCACGTTGATCGAATGGTTTGCCCCGTGATTGATACCGCTCAGGCAAATGTCCGGCTTGCGATGCAGCACCTTATCTACCGCGAGCTTCACACAGTCTACAGGTGTACCACTGGATTGCCAGCTCTCAACACCTTCGAACATTTCCTCTATTTTATTCAGCCGCAGCGGCACACCAATAGTTATTGCGTGCCCCATGCCGCTCTGTGGTTTATCAGGTGCAACCACCACCACCTGGCCAAGGCCTTCCACTGCCTGTATAAGATTTCGTATGCCCGGTGCCGTTATCCCATCATCATTGGTGATGAGTATCACAGGTTTATCATCAGCAAGTTCTGTCATTTCAATAAAGAATTTTTGAGCAGCCGCTCCAATGGAGAACAGGAAAAAGAGAGAAAACTATCATTTGTTTTTAAAACCATCTGAACCATGGTCTGGGTACCTGGGATTTAAACGGCCATGGCATGGCAATTAGTATTAATACAAGGGTGACCCCAAAAAATATCAAACCTCTTTTATATTTCCCTGCCGGAGTGGAAGCTTTTTTTACGCTTACTCGTCCTACGTGTACTAATATCCAGGCAAGTATCATCATGAAAGCATGTTCAACGGTGAAGAAGCGTACAGCCGGATCTTTCATGCTTTCAGCCATATGCTTAAGGCGGTCAAACCACTGCCCCAGGAAATACAATATCAGTCCGAGCAAAAATTGAATATCCATGCTCAGCATAAAAAAGAAATTGCTCTTACCGGCTGCCGGTGTGAAATTTTTTCTGCCGATTAGTCCCGAGAGGAAAACCACGACCGTCCAAACGCCAAAGAGCAGAATGAACCACCGGATGAGATTATGAAGTACGAGAAATGCCTGCATGACAAATTTTTCGCAAAAGTAAGGGATTGCCTTACAATTGTCATTCAGCCGGGTGGAGAGGGTAGCTGCTGCGTTTCCGCTTTAAAATCTGTGATCAGGCTTTATCAGGTCAGGAAATTGCGCCTGGAATCTTTTTATACGGGGAATCGACTCCATCCTGACATACCCCACGCTTGGGTTATGCGCCACATAATTTTGGTGATAGTCTTCGGCTTTCCAAAACTTTGTAAAGGGAACCACTTCTGCTGCGATTGATTTATCGTACTTGCCGGAAGAGTTGAGTTGAGCAATGTAGTCTTCAGCAAGCTTTTTCTCGCTGTCATTTTTGTAGAAAATAATTGAACGATACTGGCGGCCGTGATCAGGTCCCTGGCCATTTACCTGCGTTGGGTCCTCGGAGGCAAAATATACCTTCAGCAATGTTTCATAACTAACTACTGTAGAATCGTAATAAACCGTTACCGATTCAGCATGGCCGGTGGCGCCACTGCCAACTTGCTCATAAGTAGGATTGGCCTCGGTGCCGCCTGCGTAGCCGGACACTGCTTCTTTTACGCCTTTCACGCTTTCGAATACCGCTTCCACACACCAAAAACATCCGGAGGCGAACGTAGCCTGGCTGAGTTTAGCCAACTCTGGTTCTGTGACCGACGGAGCTTCGTATTTGGGTGATTTAGCAGTGGAATTGCATGCTGTAAGTGATAGTGCAATTAATAAAGTGACAAGGGTCGTGAGGGTCTTCATTGGTAGTAATTTGTAGTAATAACGGGACTGGTTGCTAAAAAGATGTTAACAGAACATCAAATGTTGTTCCGTAAAATCATTACTTGAAAGTGGAGTAATCCATGCGAAACCTGGAAAGATCAGGCGTTACTGCGCGGGGCCGTCTGCGTTCATAATTAGAGAACACCTCGCCCAATTGTTTTAAAAAAGGAAAACCAACAGATTCATAATCATATTTATCATCGTTAAGGATGCCGTTGGAATTGCAATTAATTATCGCTGAGAGGAAGAACTCAACGTTGTTTTCAAAGTCAACAATGTAAGCTGCGTCTATCAATTGTCCATAAGCATCTCCCACTTTATTGAAAATTCGCAGGTGCTTCGGCAGGGTGGTTTTTTCACTGCCGAAGAGCAGGAACTTCACGTACGCATCCCAATAATCTGCCTGGTTATAAGATGGGTAATCGGACTCCGATGGCTTTGCCGACATGTACCGGTAAAGAAAGTTGTAGTCGTCATCAGTCAGATTGAAGCACCGGCCGGATGAGACCTGTTCCGGGAAGATTACTGAACGCAGAATGCCATGCAGGTCTTTAAGCGGGAGCCTGTTCTTTAGGGAAAAGTCCATCGGCGTACTCATGAGTTTTCCGCCCCTGTAATGTGCTTCGCCAAGAAAATCATTTCGCTTCGGGAAAGAAGTTTTATTGAACTGAGGCTGCTGCAAATACAATAAACTTCCTGCCGGATCGTAAAAGCTGACCGGGTTGGTATGGCGATTTTCATCTTCGGAAAGAGAAATCTCTAAACGGTGTATGATCTCTGTGCTATCATAGCCACGCTTATGCAATTCTTCATTGATGTATTGCTGGCCACAAAATTCATACAGCCTGTTGAAAGCATCATTATCGCTGACTAAAAGGATTTTTTTTATATAGAGCGCTATCGACGGCGTACCATCAGGACTTTGGGGATCATTTAACGCCCATGACTGGCCGGCGTAGGCAGCGTCCGTAATCATTTCAGACTCTTTTGTTAGCTGCGGAATTGAAAGTTCATTAATCTTTTGTAAAGCCAACAAAGCAGTTGGCAGCTTGACGGTGGAAGCAGGATAAAAATAATGTGTGGAGGGATTGTAGAGATGATCCGTAAGTTCCGGTGTATTATTCGCATCCCGGTTAATCGCTGTGTAAATAAATTGGATGTTGCGGGAAATTGTTTCTCTTTCGAGAAAGGCCGCAAGAGAAGAATCTTTGTCAAGGATAGATGTAAGCAGGCTATCTGTGATAATGGCGCTTTCCGGTTGGGCCGGTATTATTTCCTGGGACATTGAGGCAGAATCTGTTTGAGTGGTGACGATTCGAATATCAGCTTTTTCATGAACAGGTTTCACAGTACCGCAGGCGGCGAACAAAAGCGTGAGATATAGAATGTTTATTAAAGAGTAAATGCGATGCAAGGCTTAGTTTTAAAATTACAATTTGTTTAAGGCTCAAATCCAAGGAAAGCAAGAGTGATACCTGTTATAATCTTCTTTTCCCTCGGTTGACCCGGTGGCATGTTTTCACCCCAAAA
>JBBQSI010000129.1:0-8250 GCA_038213975.1 Chitinophagales bacterium | reverse complement strand
CGCATAGTTGCACCTTTTTTCATAGCCACGAGCACGATCGATAATTTTTTACTCTTATATACGGTGATCGCATTTCGGTCACTGTCTTCCCAGGTTTTTTCATTCTTTATCTGGTCGATGTAGTCCGGTAAGTCAATAAGTAATACCGGAGAATTGATTTTCCGTTCACCACCCGGCCTGTTGTAGGTAGCATCTATATTGGTTGTTTCCATTCGCTTCGATTTATCTAAACAGCAACAAAAATTATTCCCTGTTTGACTTAGCGATGATGGAAAATTGAATAATCCGATGAACGCTCTCTATCCGTATAGTTCAAGATGAACGGCTTTCCTGTCATAACCCAGATCGGTTATTTTTTTCCGCGCATCGTCAATCATTGCTTTCCATCCGCACAGGTAAAATTGTGCAGGAGATAAGCTGTGCAGGTCAGTGCAAGCCTGGTTGCTGAGCATGCAAATCTCCTCGTAAATAGGATGTACATATCCCTGGTGACCATCCCATGTTTCGCGGCTGAGCGTTGGCAGGTAGTTGAAATTTTCCAGTTTCGTTGCAAGTTCCGTTAATTCTTCGTGGTACAGGAGATCCCGCCGGGTACGACAGCCAAATACAAGATGGATGTTTTTATGCTGCTGTTGGTGAAGGTGCATATATTGAAGCATACTTCTGAAAGGTGCGATACCTGTGCCGGTACATATAAGAAACAGGTCTTTCTCTACCGGTTCCGGCAATGTAAAAACGCCCTGAGCTCCGCGAAAAGTTAGCTCGCTTCCAACCTCCACCTCGTTGAATAAATAGGTAGTGCCTGCACCGCCTTCAAGCAGCACAATCAATAATTCGTACACATTCGTACCGTCCGGCCAACTGGCGATGGAATAGCTGCGCCAGCGCTTATTTTTCTGCTCATGAATTGGGAGGTCAAGCGTTACAAATTGCCCGGGTTTGAAATCGAAGGTCTCCAGTTCCGGCACTTCAATAAAAAAACGCCGGGTATTGTAAGTGGCCTCTTCTATCCGGATCACTTTTCCCGTTCGCCAGGGTTGTAACGCCATGCATGAAAATTTAAGGGAATATACAAAGTATCCCTTAATCTATCCTTTACCCTGGTTCCACTTTGAAACAGTTTTCACCCGGGATTTTGATATTGAACGTTGTAAATTTGCAGCGCTCCAGAAGTGATGTAGATGAATCTTGCAGTGTTGATGCAGAAGTATGCCGATGACGCCCGCATTTTTTCAATTGCGGATAAGATCCTGTTGTCTCAACCTTCGCATCTGCACCTAACCGGGCTTACCGGCAGCTCTTCCCAATTTATACTGGCTGCCGTTTTTGATCTTTCAATGACTTCGCAGCTTAATCATTTGGTGATTTTAAAAGATGCTGAGGAAGCAGCCTATTTTCATAATACACTCGAAAATATCACCAACGCCCTTGACATTTTTTATTTCCCTTCCTCTTTCAAAGCGAGAAAGAATTTTTCCCAACTGAACCCGAGCCACGTGATGCTGCGCACTGAAGCGCTTACCAAGGTGAGCGGCGGCGGAAACAAAAAAATCATTGTTACCTACCCGGAAGCAATTTTCGAAAAAGTAGTTTTCTCGGGGAAGTTGAAAGAATCTATTCTTTCGTTCAAAATTGGTGTGAACATAAATCCCGAAGAGCTGTTTCAGAAGTTTATAGAGTATGGCTTTACGCACACGGATTTTGTGTACGAGCCGGGGCAGTTTGCAATGCGCGGAGGTATCCTGGACATTTATTCTTACGGCAACGAGAAACCTTACCGGCTTGAATTATTTGGGAACGAAGTGGAGAGCATTAGAATCTTTGATCCCGAAACCCAGCTCAGTGAGCGCAAGCTTGCACAGGTCAATATCATTCCAAATATCGACACGCAGTTTAGCAGCGGTGAGAAAACTTCACTGCTCTCGCATTTACCAGAAAACACCGTGGTGTGGATGGAAGACTGGAGTTTTATTAAGGAAAGAATACAAGAACAGGAAGAAGACCTCGAGGGTTATATTGAAATTACCGCCAGCCTCTCCAGGACAGTGAATGCAGACGACGATGCCGGGGGAGAAATCGTCAATTTATCGCAGGAAGACTTTGCTACTGCAGCAGGTTTAGAAAAGGAAATTGAGCATCGGCACATTGTTGAATTTGGCAGCAAGTCTTATTTTCCCCATAGAGACAGAGGTAGTGCAAGCAATTTTAAAATTGAATTTCATACCTCACCTCAGCCGGCTTTTAACAGGCAATTCCAAATGCTCATCGACAACCTGCAAACTTTTGAAAAGCAACAATATGGCTTATTCATTTTTGCAGAAAATCCAAAGCAGCTCGAAAGGCTGCACAGCATTTTCCGCGACCTCAATTCTGAAATTAACTTCACACCACTTCCTGTTTCCATTCATGAAGGCTTTATCGATAATGACCTGAAGCTGGTATGCTATACTGACCATCAAATTTTCCAACGCTATCATAAGTATCGCGTAAAGCAGGCTTTCAGCAAAAACAAAGCGCTCACGCTGAAGATGCTGCGGGACCTGCAGCCGGGAGATTACGTCACACACATTGATCATGGTGTGGGTGTGTACAGCGGCCTGCAAAAGATTGAATCAAACGGGAAAGTACAAGAGGCGGTAAGGATCTTGTATAAAGACAAAGACCTGCTGTATGTAAATATTTCCAGCCTGCACAAGATCAGCAAGTACAGTGGCAAGGAGGGAACGGTGCCAAAGCTGAATAAACTCGGCAGTGATGTTTGGAACAAGCTCAAGGAAAAAACAAAGAAGCAGGTAAAAGATATCGCAACGGATTTAATCAAACTATATGCGCAACGGAAAAGCCTGAAAGGGTTTGCGCACTCGCCGGATAATTATATGCAAACGGAGCTTGAATCTTCATTCATTTACGAGGATACACCTGACCAAAGCAAGGCTGTCAGCGATGTAAAACTGGATATGGAGAAGCTTTCACCCATGGACCGGCTGGTGTGTGGGGATGTTGGTTTTGGTAAAACAGAAGTGGCTATCCGCGCTGCTTTCAAAACCTGCCTGGACGGTAAGCAGGCGGCGGTATTGGTTCCTACCACCATTCTTGCCTACCAGCACCATAAGACATTCAGCGACCGGCTGGCAGATTTCCCGGTAACGGTAGATTACCTGAACCGTTTCAAATCTTCGAAAGAAAAAAAGGAGACTCTTGCAAAGCTTTCTGAGGGGAAAATTGATATAATCATTGGCACTCACGCGTTATTGGGAAAGGATGTGAAGTTCAAAGATATTGGCCTGGTAGTAATCGATGAGGAGCAAAAATTCGGTGTTTCTTCCAAAGAAAAATTAAAGCAACTTAGAACAACGGTAGATACGCTGACACTTACCGCTACGCCTATCCCAAGAACACTTCAGTTCAGTTTGATGGGTGCCCGCGATCTTAGCATCATCAATACACCGCCGCCGAACCGGCAACCTATCCATACGGAAGTACACGTGTTTGACCAGGATTTTATCCGGGATTCCATTTATTACGAAGTTGAACGCGGCGGACAGGTATTTTTTATTCATAACCGGGTACATGGCCTGGCAGAAATGCGTGTACTGATACAGGGGCTTTGTCCTGATCTGAATGTTGCCTATGCCCATGGCCAGATGCCGGGAGATCAGTTGGAAGACACGATACTGGATTTTATGGATCGTAAATACGATGTGTTGCTGTGCACCAATATCATCGAGAGTGGCGTAGATATTCCTACGGTAAATACCATCCTGGTAAATAATGCTCACCATTTTGGCCTGAGCGATCTGCACCAGTTACGCGGCCGCGTGGGCAGGAGTAATAAAAAAGCTTTCTGTTACCTGCTGGCCCCACCAATGACCACCCTCACTGCCGATAGCCGAAAACGCCTGGCAACACTTGAGCAATACAGTGACCTTGGCAGCGGCTTCCAGATTGCCATGCGTGACCTCGACATCCGCGGTGCGGGGAACATCCTGGGTGGCGAGCAAAGTGGATTTATCGCCGAGATCGGCTTTGAGATGTATCAAAAAATCCTTGATGAAGCCATCCGGGAATTGAAGCGAAAAGAATTTAAGGAACTCTTCAAAGAGGAGATACAAAAACAAGACGACTACGTTTCCGACTGTACTATTGATACCGACCTGGAAATTTTAATTCCCGACGGATATGTCGAAAGCATTACAGAAAGACTGAGCCTTTATTCCCGGCTGGACAACTGCCAAAACGAAAAAGATCTAAAGGATTTACACCAGGAGTTTAAGGATAGGTTCGGCGACGTGCCACCACCGGTAGACGACCTGTTCACCATCGTCCGGTGCCGCTGGCTGGCTGTGCAGTTGGGTTTTGAAAAGATGATACTTAAGAACGAAGAGCTAAAATGTTTCTTTGTTGCGAACCCCGATTCTCCATACTTCCAGAGTCGTTCATTCCTTAACCTGCTGGACTTTATCCAAACATCTACCAATAAAGCAAGACTGAAGCAGGTCGGCAAAAATGGGATCCTCATCGTGAAAGATATCAGCACTATGCCAGGCATGCACGATTTCCTGGCGACAGCCGTGAATCACCGGCGGACAGTGGTAGCATAGGAAAAGCAACACAGTTTTACCCACATCGCTTCAATATTTTTATAAAGATGTTACCGGGGAATACTCGTAGTAAAAGGCATCAGCTCCATGAACGACATACATGAATTTTTGAAGCGGGCCGTGGAGCATGGGAAGGGGCGGTGGTGGTGTGAAGTTATGAGCGAGAGAGAGACATACTGATTTTCCTTTTGTTCATTTTCTGTACTTTAGACTTTTATTGAGCATCCGTTTTAGGGTAAAATGTCTTCAGATTGCCTGCTATCGCAAATGGATAAACGATACAATATATTTGAGATAAACATCTAGCAAAATGAAAAAATTTTTACTTCTGGCTTTAGTAATTGCTTTTTCTACTGCTAATGCTCAATATTCAAGGTATTACATAATCAACCAAAAATTGAACGCGAGTGTAAATGTCAGCGGAAATGTAAATGTCAATAGTAACATCTCAACAATAGATTACGGAAAATTAGCTCTCGCAAATGCTGAAAACGAAAAAACTAGATTAGAAAATCTAAAATACACTGACGAAAAACAAAAGAGAATTTCCTTGGAGATTGCCTCTGACCCAACAAAAGCATTTGATTATGGTTATCAAAATACTTTTGATGTTAAAGGTAAAGATGCCAAATTATACGGCTTTAGAAATTTCAAGATGTCTTATAGAGTACCACACCACTCACTATTTGTCAAGGCAGGCGATGGCAGATTTGAAAACGTGAGTGTTGATGGGGTAACAACTGAAATTTTCTTTATTGCACCGTTTTACAACAAAGAAAACACTGAGCTTGATGTTGAAAAAATACTTAAAATGGACAGCGTGAAAATTGGCGAATTAAATGAAAAAATCGGTCCAAATGGAAGCACAATTTTCGTGCATAAAAAAGATATCAATCGAGCAACTGTTTTTGGTAGCAAAGGGTATTCCGGAACATTGATTTGGGAAGACGATTACCAATATCAATTACCGACAATTACATGTCTTGTAATAAAAACAAAGGAAATGGGGTTGTATTTTCGGCTAAAGTGCGATATTACGGAGACAAAGATGAAGTAACATTTGAGCAAATAGAGGGTAGAAAATACTATCTCAAAAAATTAATTGAAAAAATCATATCCACGGGTCAAGTTGGAGATATGAAATACTAGTTGATTCTTAGCCCTCATTGGTGTTCCCAAAAACCTTGGATGCTTCTAACCGGCCACTGAATGTCGTTGTTAAATGTTTAGCCGGCTTGAATTGATTTGACTTGCGGCTGCATACCAGATACAAGATGCATTTGGATGCATTGAATATTCTTCGGCGGGAAATTAACGTTGGTTCGTAATACTGACCTTGAAATTTTAATTCCCGACAAATACGTTGAAAGCATTACGGAAAGGCTGAGCCTTTATTCCCGGCTGGAAAACTGTCAGAATGAAAAAGACCTACAGGATTTGTACCAGGAATTTAAAGACAGGTTTGGCGATGTGCCACCCCCGGTACAAGACCTGTTTACCATCGTACGCTGCCGCTGGCTGGCTGTGCAGTTGGGTTTTGAAAAGATGATCCTTAAGAACGAAGAACTAAAATGTTTCTTTGTTGCCAATCCCGATTCACCATATTTCCAGAGTAGTTCATTCCTTAACCTGCTGGACTTTATCCAGACATCTACCAATAAAGCAAGACTGAAGCAGGTCGGCAAAAATGGCATCCTCATCGTGAAAGATATCAGCACCGTGCCAGTCATGCACGACTTCCTGGCGAGAGCCGTGAATCACCGGCGGCCAGTGGTAGCATAAAAAAAGCAACACAATTTTACCTGCATCGCTTCAATCTTTACCTAGAAAAAATGTATCGGCCTTTGTTTTCCACGCCGTCTTTTTTGCTTTTATTAGTCTTCCGACATTATCAAAATAATAGCCGCCCGCTGATGATGAATTTTCCCAAACAATCGCGAACACCGGCAAGTCCTGAGACTAACCTTGCGAATACCGCAGGTTGTTTTTCATTTTTTGAAAGCGAATTGTTACCGGTAGTCTGGAATAACTCCATAGCGGTTACTGTCAAATTACTGAGAAAACCAGTTCTCCAAATTTTAGCACTTTATCCGCATTTTTTTGATCAAATAATAAGTGTAAAAAATCTCTTGATTTTTGTTGAAGATTCACTGTTGCGAGCATTGAGCGCAGGGCGGCTTTAAGTTCGGAGTCATTTTCTATTTGATGCTTCCCGGACAGAAAATTATAGTTGGGTAATACTTGAGCAATTAAAAAAAGGACATCATAAAAGTCTCTTCCTTTTTTTCGGGATAGCAGCGCCGATAGTTTCATAGAGCAAAGTATGTCATCAGGTGGCACGGGGAAAGGAAACAGGAACCCGCAGCCTTTAATGGTCGTAATTTGCGGTTCGTACTCTACTATTTGATCTTGTACTTCAGCTTTGATCAGGAAGCGTTCTTCTTTGTATCCTGACAACCCGAGTTCAAATAGAAATGCCGGGAAATATAAATTCCGTCTGAATGCTTTTACGTTTTTGTTCTCCTTATCACGTGTTTCCACGTTCAGACCGTTTCGCCGGAGGAATAATAAAATGGCATCCGTCATTTCTATAAATTCTTCGCGGGAAAAATTTTTGCAATCAAAGTCAATATCTTCTGAAAATCTGTCAATGCCTCTTACCAGACGCAGGTTTGTGCCCCCAATAAGGGTAAGCTTTTTGATATAGGCTGTTGTTGATAAGTAATCTAATATCATCAGCAATAAATACTCTTTCACCATGTATTTCCAATGAGCAGGCTGATTCTGCAGGTAAGCAGGATAGAATTTTTTTATCTGATCAAGCGACAGCATAGGTATTCAATAAAATTTTTATTCGCTTTTCTACGGCTTTGCTCTGAAATTTCTTTGTATAGTTTTTTAATAATTCAATGTTTAGTTCATTAGACAGAAAATCTTCGTCCAGCCGAAGCTCCCTTATTTCGCCTTCAGTATTATAAAAAGTGTAAAGATATAACAGGTCTAAAATTGCTTTTTCAGGACTCGCTAAAAATGATACTCTTCCGTCGGATAAGGTTTTAGTATCAAATCCAAAATATAATGTCGGCTTTATACGCTGGTAAGAGTATGTGCCTAAAGTATTGGTGAAGTCAGCAGTTTTTAAAGTAGTAACGCTGGTTACTTGCACAACCGATTCGGGAATGATTCCGTAAAACGCCAGCGCGCTGTGGAGGCTAACGTACGATGGACGGTAAATTCGATTGGCAATGTATAAATTGAAATTTGGCTTTTTTGCATATTCAGGAAAAATGTAGAATCCGTTTCTTAGCTTGATAATCAACTTTTTTGCTGTCCAGTTGCTGAGGTTGTTTTTATCAAAATCCGGGTTCCAGGCATAAACCTGGCTGGTTGTGAAACATCCTAAATCGTTAAACTGATCACGGAGCATGTGAAAATTCATTTCCTTTTTTCCGTAAAAATAGGGAATTTTGGAAATGAAATATGATTACCTGGTTGTTAAGGGTTAGCAATACGCTGCTCAATTGAACAACTCTCCGGTCACAGTACTCTAAAATTTTGAAACCTCCCAATTTCTAGTCCCCTATACAGCGCAAATCGATTCACACCGGCCATGAATAAGAAGTTGTAACACTCGAGGGGATTTTACCTG
>JBBQSI010000128.1:0-8253 GCA_038213975.1 Chitinophagales bacterium | reverse complement strand
AATCGCAGGTGAAAAATGCAGGTCTTGACCCGGAAAAAGTTATTATTGAAATTTTCCCTGACGAAGGCGAACACACCATCCGTAATGAAAAAATTATTGAAGCCATCCAACGACATGCAGACGAGGTGGCATTAGTGATGTTGGGAGGCCTAAACTACTATTCCGGACAGGTCTTCGATATGAAATCAATTACGAAAGCCGCTCACGCTGTGGGCGCTTATTGTGGATTTGATTTGGCGCATGCAGCAGGGAATGTTGAGCTGGCGCTGCACGACTGGGATGTCGATTTTGCGTGTTGGTGTTCTTATAAATACCTCAACTCAGGCCCCGGAGGGGCAGCAGGTGCGTTTATCCATGAACGTCATGTTAGCAATAAATCCCTTCCCCGCCTGGCAGGGTGGTGGGGCACCAACAAAGAACGACGCTTCCTGATGGAGAAAGAATTTGATCCTATCCCAACGGCTGAGGGCTGGCAGGTTAGTAACAGCGGCATTTTGAACATGGTGGCCCACGACGCTTCCCTGGATATTATTGCGGAGGCAGGTTTTCCGAATATGCTGGAGAAAATGAAAAAGCTAAGCGCTTATCTTTTCTTCATGATTGATGATATCAATAGTAGCCTTGCGCAACCAATAATGGAAGTGATCACCCCGCGAAATGAGTGGGAACATGGATGCCAGGTTTCCATACTAATGTTGGATCGGGGCAAAGAAATATATGAGGCATTGAAGGAGAAAGGAGTAATAGTCGACTGGCGGGAGCCAAACGTTATACGCCTGGCTCCGGTCCCCCTTTATAATCGCTTCAGGGATGTTTTTCAATTCGCAAAAATCATTAAAGACATTGTCTCATGAAAAGGGCAGATCTCGTAAAGAATATCAGGCAGAAAAGATCTTACCTCGTAGTTGGCCTGGATTCCGATATTGAGAAGATCCCGGCGTTTCTGCGGCAGTACGACAACCCGCTTCTTGAATTCAATAAAAGAATCATTGACGCCACAAAGGATTACTGCGTAGGATATAAAATAAACACAGCCTTTTACGAATCTGCCGGCCTAAAAGGTTGGGAAGCACTCGAACTAACGGCCAGGTATATCCCGGAAAACTTTTTTACAATAGCTGATGCCAAAAGAGGTGACATTGGCAATACTTCCGCGCATTATGCCCGCGCCTTTTTTGATGGGATGGGGTTCGACGCCCTCACGGTAAATCCCTACATGGGCGCAGATAGCGTGCAGCCGTTTCTTGAATACACTGATAAATGGACCATCGTGTTGGGACTTACCAGTAACAGCGGCAGCGCAGATTTTCAGCAACAGAAAATAGGTGAAGAATATTTGTACGAAGCCGTCATCAGGAAGGTTGCGGGCTGGGGAAATCCGGGCAATCTTATGTTTGTGGCAGGAGCGACAAAAGATACTGAGTTATCAGCCCTGCGAAAAATTATCCCTGAGCATTTTCTTCTGGTGCCGGGCGTTGGGGCGCAAGGTGGTAGCCTGCAGAATGTAACTAAAGCAGCAAGGAATGAAGACTGCGGGCTGCTGGTCAATTCTTCAAGATCGATTATTTATGCCAGCGGTGGTGAAGATTTCGCGGAAGCTGCCGCGAAGGCAGCAGCTAACTATCACAATGAAATGAAGGCTTATCTTTAGCCGGAAAATTTAGAATGATGGCACAAGATCGTTTTCAATCTCCCGATTATTTTAATGTAGACGAACTCTTGTCGGACGAACAGAAGCTGATACGGGAAAGTGTGCGTGCCTACGTGAAGAAAGAAATCTCGCCCATCATTGAAGATTACGCCCAAAAAGCAGAATTTCCCGAACACATTGTAAAGCAATTGGGGGAACTCGGCTGCTTCGGTCCGACCATTCCTGTAGAATATGGAGGTGGCGGCCTTGACTATATTTCTTACGGCCTGATGATGCAGGAACTAGAGCGCGGAGACAGCGGCGTTCGCTCCACTGCCAGCGTGCAGGGTTCACTTGTTATGTTTCCTATTTATGAATATGGAAGTGAAGAACAGCGTAAAAAATATTTGCCGAAACTGGCGAGTGGCGAATGGTTGGGGTGCTTTGGCCTAACAGAGCCTGATCATGGAAGTGACCCCAGCGGCTTGCTCTCGCATTTCACCGAAAAGGACGATCATGTGATTTTGAATGGCAGTAAAATGTGGATTAGTAATGCACCTTTCGCCCAGGTGGCTGTGGTATGGGCTAAAAATGAAGCAGGCGAAATACATGGATTAATATTGGACCGTGGAATGGAAGGCTTCACCACTCCGACAACACACGGTAAGTGGAGCCTGCGTGCAAGCGCCACCGGGGAGTTGGTTTTTGATAATGTGAAAGTGCCAAAAGAAAATATACTGCCAAACGTAAAAGGATTGAAAGGGCCATTGGGTTGCCTGACGAAAGCGCGGTATGGTATCGCCTGGGGCACCATTGGCGCTGCTATGGATTGCTACGATACGGCGCTGCAGTATGCCAAAGAAAGAACGCAATTCGGTAAACCAATCGCCGGCTTTCAACTACAGCAAAAAAAGTTGGCTGAGATGATTACCGAGATCACCAAAGCACAATTGCTGAACTGGCGTCTTGGCGTGCTGATGACGGAAAAGAAAGTGACGCCCCAGCAGGTGAGTATGGCGAAAAGAAATGCGTGTGAAACGGCTGTGAACATCGCCAGGGAAGCCAGGCAGGTACTTGGTGGCATGGGTATCACGGGCGAATATTCGATCATGCGGCATATGATGAACCTGGAAAGTGTGATCACTTATGAAGGCACACACGATGTGCACCTGCTCATAACCGGGATGGATATCACCGGGCTCAATGCATTTAAATAGAAAACTTAGTATTCCCTTAGCGTTTGAAAAATCCGGCTATAACTCCTTCGCAAAAAATCATCCGGCTCCCGCACCGCATCTTTCTTATTGGATTTATGGGAAGTGGTAAAACTCATTGGGGCAGGCAGTGGTCTGAAAATTCCGGCATACGTTTTTTTGACCTGGACGAAAGAATAGAAAAGGCAGCAAGGAAGTCAATTGTTGAGATTTTTGAGAAAAAAGGCGAAGAGAAATTTCGCGAGATGGAAAGGCTTCATCTGCGAAAATTCGGCCGTAAGAAAAATTTTATCCTCGCCTGCGGTGGCGGCACTCCGTGCTTTTTCGACAACTTGCAATGGATGAAAGCAAGCGGCAAAGTAATTTACCTGGAGGCTACTCCCGAAGAAATTGCGGCTAACCTGAAAAATGAAATTGCACACCGCCCGGTGCTTACAGGTGGAGGGAAGAGCCTTGTTTCATTTGTAAAAGAAAAATTATGGGAAAGAAAAAAATACTACGAACAGGCAGACGTCATAGCAAAAGTAAAAACACTGACGCCGGATTTTATTCAAACTATAATCTAATCGACAAGGCTAACAGACATGCATAAAGGCTTTTTAAAAACGGGGGCTGCTTTGGGCTTTTTATCAGTTGCTTTAGGCGCTTTTGCTGCGCATCGTTTAAAGGAAGCTATTTCCGATTATGCAGTGTCTATTTTTGAGACGGGCGTTCGCTACCAGTTTTACCACGTCTTCGCCCTGCTTGCGACCGGGATGCTTTATCAGCATTTTTCAAAAAAGTTTTTGAAGTGGGCGGGGGCCTGCTTTATCATAGGGACAATCCTGTTCTCTGTTTCACTCTACATTCTTGCATTAGTCACTGGTGCCGTTTCTCCCGGCTATCGCTGGATTGGAGCTATCACGCCTTTCGGCGGCTTGTTTCTCCTGGCCGGATGGATACTTTTATTCTTTGGCCTCTGTAAACCAAAGCAGGCAGGCCGATAAGAATTCATATTCAATTTTGAGATGGCCGGCAGATATTTACAGCCGGGAAAAGATATCGCCGGAAAACGCATAACCCATTTATTATCTTTGCAGCAAATGGCGAACTCTAAGAAAAATAGTAGGAGGAAAACTACCAGTTCCTCCGGGCTGAAAGCGGATGTAGAGGAAAAGGTAGAAATGAAAAATCTCATCAGGGACGAACGTTCACATAAGATAGCCGGAACCATACTTGTCTTAATAGCTTTCCTGCTCTTCGTTGCCTTTACTTCTTATTTATTTACCTGGGAAGAGGACCAGTCCAAAGTGCTGAAAGGTGCAAATATTTTGTTGCCGGGTAATTCGGAGCCGATGGCAAATTTATTAGGCACTGCGGGCGGATATTTCTCTGACCTCTTTTTCCGCTCCGGATTTGGTATAGCGTCGTACTTGTTGTGTAGTTTTTTCCTGGTGGTCGGCGTCAATTTGTTTTCGCCGCGAAAAGTATTCTCTGTTAGCAGAAATGTACGCTACGTGATCGTAGGGTTGGTAGTTATCAGTGTGGCGGCATCTTTTCTTTTCCAGGGCAGCCAATTTCCCTGGGGCGGAGCCGCAGGGGATATGGTAAGTTCATGGTTGCAAAATGTTATTGGCAAAGTAGGTACATCCGCTTTGTTAATCACCGCTGTATTTGCTTACGTCATCTGGCGCTTCAATCCTTCTTTCAAATGGAACAAGCCCACAAAGGATCCGTATATTTCTCCGTATGCCAACCTCAATGAAAGTGCAGGGCAAGACGGGGAAAATGGCAGTTTGCTATCTCCCCTCAGTTCTTTAACGGTTGAGGAGCAGCCTATGGTTCAGCACGAGTTTGAGCTGATAGAGAAAGAAGCGTCTAAAAAACGGCCGGCGCCTGCAGTAAAGACAACATCCCACGAGCCATTTATTCAAAAAGTTCCGGGAGAAAATGACCTGACCCTGGAGGTGCTCAGCAAAAAGGAAGAAGCGGAGGAGGAGTTAAAGGAAACAGCACCCAAGCCGAAGACCCAGCAATATGACCCTATCCTGGACCTGCGCAACTATAAATTTCCGACACTCAATCTTCTTGAACAGCATGGCAGTGAGAAAATTTTCCAGGATGCGAATGAATTGGAAAATAATAAGAATCAGATCATCAACACGCTCAAGCATTACGATATTGAGATTCAGAAAATCTTTGCCACGGTGGGGCCGACGGTCACTCTTTATGAAATTGTTCCGTCCCCTGGTGTAAGAATTTCCCGGATCAAAAACCTGGAAGATGATATCGCTTTGAGCCTGGCTGCCCTGGGCATTCGCATCATTGCCCCCATCCCCGGCAAGGGAACGATCGGTATAGAAGTACCTAATGTGAAGAAGACTGTTGTGAGCATGAAAACCCTGCTTGCTTCTGAAAAGTTTCAAAACAATAATTTCTCTTTGCCTATCGCAATTGGAAAAAAGATCGATAATGAAAACTTTATTGTGGATCTCGCCACCATGCCCCACTTACTGATGGCGGGGGCAACCGGCCAGGGCAAATCCGTTGGCCTCAATGCTGTACTTGTTTCTCTTCTTTATAAGAAGCATCCCTCCCAATTAAAACTCGTGTTAATCGATCCGAAAAAGGTGGAACTCAGCATTTATAAAAGCATTGAAAAACATTTCCTGGCGAAGCTGCCGGGCGAGGAAGATGCCATCATTACGGATACAAAAAAAGTGATCCATACTTTGAATGCACTTTGCATCGAAATGGATAACCGCTATGATCTCCTGAAAGAAGCAGGCACACGAAACATAAAAGAGTACAATGAAAAGTTTGTAAACCGAAAACTCAATCCTGAGAAAGGTCACCAATTTCTGCCTTTCATCGTGTTAGTGATTGATGAGTTTGCCGACCTTATCATGACTGCCGGCAAAGAAGTCGAGATGCCGATTGCACGGCTTGCACAACTTGCGCGGGCTGTTGGCATTCACCTTATCATTGCTACGCAGCGCCCTTCTGTAAATATTATTACCGGCACTATCAAGGCAAACTTCCCTGCAAGGATCGCCTTTAAGGTCAGTAGCAAAATTGACAGCAGGACTATCCTCGATATTGGTGGCGCGGAGCAATTGATTGGAAAGGGCGATATGCTGATCAGCTACAACGGCGAGCTCACCAGGTTACAATGCGCCTTCGTAGATACGCCCGAAGTAGACCAGGTGACAGATTATATCGGAGACCAGCAAGGCTATGCACAGGCGTTCATGCTGCCGGAGTACGTAGATGAAAAAGAATTTGAAAATAAAGAGTTTGACGCCTTTGATCGGGATCCCCTTTTTGAAGATGCGGCAAGGCTGATAGTCGTTAGTCAAAGTGGAAGCACCTCGCTGCTCCAGCGCAAAATGAAACTGGGCTACAACCGGGCGGGGCGTCTTATGGATCAACTGGAAGCTGCCGGCGTCGTTGGACCCAACCAGGGGAGCAAAGTTCGGGATGTCCTGATAAGGACAGATGCTGAGTTGCAGCAATATCTCAACGCGGATAGTAATTAGAAGATCCTTGGAATTCTTTCGCCCCCCGTAGGCGTCAGAATGAACAGGCCATGGTTCATCTGCCCGGTTGAAGCCGTTCTACACAGCAATTTTTACAACCTATCTTCGTTTAGATGTCAAAATATTTAGTTGCCGGCCTTGGCAATCCCGGGATTGAATACCAACATACCCGGCACAATGCGGGATTCGATGTGGTGGATGCCTTTGTAAAAAAACATGGTGGCTATTTTAAAATGGATCGTCTTGCAGAGGTTAGTGAAGTGAATTGGAAAGGCAGAATTTTTGTCTGCATAAAGCCTACAACATTTATGAATTTAAGTGGCAGGGCGTTTAGATACTGGATGGAAAAAGAAAAAGTGAAATTGGAAAATACGTTGACTGTTGTTGATGATCTCGCCTTACCCATTTCGAAGTTACGTTTAAGGAAAAGTGGAAGTGGTGCCGGGCACAATGGTTTAAAGGATATTCAAAATATTCTGGGCACCGATGCCTACCCAAAACTTAGATTTGGAATCGGAAATCAGTTTCCACGTGGCAGGCAGGTAGATTTTGTACTGAGTTCCTGGCTGCCGGAGGAACTGCCAGTCATTTCCGCAAAGATTGATAAGAGTATAGAAGCCATCGAAAATTTCGCAGTACTGGGAATTGAAAAGGCTATGAATTTAATAAACAATGTTTCTGTAAGTGGAGATCAATGAGTTAGGTAATTTTTTTTTAAATTTGTTTTATATATTTTCGCAATCCCGACTCCGTGACCCAGAATAAAGCTGCTCAAAATGAAGATATTTTGTATTGGTAGAAACTACCTAGATCACACCAAAGAATTGGGAAATGAGGTTCCTGAAGAGCCGATCATTTTTATGAAGCCTAAAAGCGCTTTGGTTCAAAATCACACGCCATTTTATTACCCGGAATTTACTAATGAACTCCACTACGAGTGTGAACTGGTTGTCCGCATAAGTAAGAATGGAAAGTATATACAGGAAAAGCACGCCCCTAATTACTATAACGGTATAACTGTAGGTATCGACTTCACTGCACGGGATATTCAAATTGTATTAAAAAGTAAAGGGCTTCCCTGGGAAAAGGCTAAGTCATTTGACAATTCAGCGGCCGTCGGAAAGTTTATCGATGTGGTAAATGGGCAACCGACAAAATCACTTCCATTTTCTTTCGCCAAAAATAAGGAAGTAGTACAGAAAGGAAATTCGGATGACATGATATTTTCTGTCAATAAATTAATTTCCAACATTTCAAATTTCTTTTCTCTCAACATAGGTGACCTGATTTTTACCGGTACGCCGGCTGGAGTAGGAGAGTGTATCGTTGGAGATATACTCGAAGGTTTCATAGACAAAGAGTGCCTTTTGACGCTGGAAATCAAATAGATTTCAAAAAATATTTTTCTAAAATACCTGTGTCGCCGGTTTCATGGCGGGCGATAAATGCGTCGTTGCCTGCACCACTTCTGAGATCATTACAGTGCCACCGCCTTGATTTAGCAAACTGAGTTGGCAGTCATCTGTCATAATATTGTTTACGTCCCCACAGCATCGATTGTTGTGCAGCATCAACAGGTGTAAAGGAAACAGCTATTTCACCATATTTTGAGCCAACGAGTTCTTTTATTTCTTCTGAAATTTTCATTATTTAATTTAAAATTTAGCAGCATTGATTCGATTGAAAAGAACGGAATAATTTTTCTAATGCCTCGCCTGCACTCTCCCATTCCTTTTGATTGATGCAATAACAAACTTTCGCGCCTTCAATATTTCCCTGGATGAGTCCCGACTCCTTTAGTTCCTTTAAATGTTGAGAAACGGTACTTTGCGAAAGTGGCAACTGCTCTGCAATATCACCGCAAATACAGGTGTGGGTCTTAAGCAGGTAC
>JBBQSI010000127.1:0-8354 GCA_038213975.1 Chitinophagales bacterium | reverse complement strand
TCAACACCAGCATCACCTAACGGTTTAGGTGGCGTTAACAGCAACTGGAAAGTTCCCCGGCATTTTGCCTTCTTTAATTTTAACGTAGCGAGCTCAGATAATTCAATTCCGGGAAATGGAGGAGGCGGTATTTCTGCTAATCCATTAAACAGGACTATTGCAATAAGCACCTCTATATTAAAAACTGTAGGATGGATGAATGCTTCCGATTCAACACCTACTCAGGCTGCAAAAAATGATAAACGTTTTTCACAAGTATACACTTATATAGCAGGTGCAGATCCAAGATTTACGGCTATACCACGCCGTTTATACTGGATCAACAAGTTTTACCGTGGCCCTCAATCAGATTATAGAATAGGTGCTGTGCCGCTGATTCGTCTTGCCGAAATGTATCTTACCCGTTCCATTATCCGCTTCAATAAGGGCGATAAAGCTGGTGCTGCCGCTGATCTGAACGTTATAGCTGCCAGGGCATGGGATGCTGTTGCCGCAGGATCAGCCTTTGTGCCCATTACCGAAGCCGCAATTACAGCGCAGATGATACACAACGAGCGCTGGAAAGAACTTTCGTTTGAAGCTGACCGCATTTTTTACCTCCAGGCATTAAAAATAAACATACCAAATGGAGATAGAGATGGCAATACCATCCCGTATAATTCACCTTCTCTTTACTGGCCGATGCCATTGAATGAATATGATTTGAATACCGGTCTTTAAACTATAATTAAAAGTACAGGTGCTTCATTATGATTATCCTGCAGAGAATGATTTTCTGCAGGATATTCTTTGAAAGCGCTAGCAGTTTAAACTCATTGAAACGATTGTATGAAAAAAAATTGAGTGTTAGCGATTATTCTATGTGTGCTATTTTATTCCGGCCAAACCCCATGCTATCCTGAGTAGGGTTATAGTTTAGTTAGTGCAGTCCTGAGTTGCAACTCATGGCTTACTGCCTTTACTGGATTATATACTTATATAAGAATCAAACAATGGCTGTACCCAACTTATATCAACACTACTAAAGTAAAGAAATGTCCAGAGTTGCAAACTCACGACAGCATGTCGTTTATGATTTGATGAACACTTAGGATAGCGGGGGGAATGCAACCCGGGCAGTGCTACCAGTAAATTTGATGGCTAGAGTAGCATAGGGTTATAACAGTTTTACTTAAAGCACTCTTTGTAGATCGGCCTGTGTACGGGTATATGCATTGATGAAAACCTGCCGGAGCGAATGAGTGAGGTTCTCAAAATAAACACAAAGTCGGCTTGGATTATACGGTTTTCTGCAGGTGCTTCTCCAGGCCAATAGTTGTTAGGGCGATTTGCTTATATTGCGCAGTGCTGCTAAAATCCTGTATAATTTCCAATACATCATCATCTATGTATACAGATCGGGAAGCATCTATGATCACTTCAGAATTAGGCGCTACATGATCGAGCGTAAGCATAATGCTTGCTTTATTTAAAAACGTTACTTCTTCTGAAAGTACAAGATTGATCTTTTCTCCCTGGTGATGTTCTTTCCTGTCCATAAAGAATGGGTGCTTGTAATTATCGCGTAGCACCAGGAAAATAGCTACGGCACCACCAATCATTATACCCGTGATAAGGTTAGTAAACATCACCGCAACGATAGTACCAACAAAAGGTATAAAATGCCTTTTGCCCAACCGGTACATCTGCCTGAACAGCTTAACCGAGGTAAGTTTGTAACCTACCACGAACAACACCGCAGATAAAGCAGGTAGTGGTATCATATTGAGCAGACGTGGAATTGATACCACGCATAGTAGCATGATAGTGCCATGAAGTAAAGTAGAAAGCTTTGTTCTGCCGCCTGCTGTTACATTAGCCGATGTTCTCACAATAACCGCCGTTATTGGCAAGCCACCAATCATTGGCGAAATAATGTTACCAATTCCCTGCGCTTTCAGTTCGCGGTTGGTAGAAGTTTTGCGTTTGTATGGGTCCAGTTTATCTCCTGCTTCAGTACTAAGCAAAGTTTCAAGGCTGGCAATGAAGGCAATGCTCAAGGCCACCTGGTAAAGTTTAGGATTAGCAAGTGCCCTAAAATCGGGCGTAGTAAAAAAGGAGAAAAAACCGGTAGCACTTTCGGCAACAGGTAATTGCACAAGGCTTTTTCCCGACAGTGCCAGTGCAGGAAAAGATACTTTATACAACTCGTTGATCAGGATACTTACCACCACCGCTATAAGCGCCGAAGGCACAAACTTGAAGAAGGGATATCGTTTCAATGTCGGTTGATCCCACAGGAAAATGATGATGAGTGATGTAACAGTAATGATGGTAGCACCGGCGCTAATAAAGTTTATGATATTAGACAAAGCTGAAAAGATATCCTCATACAGTCCACCCTCCATTCGGCCAAACAGTCGCTCGCCTGTGTAGCCAAAGGCATGTGGTATTTGGTTGATGATAAGTATTAACCCTATAGAGGCCAGTATTCCTTTGATCATACTGGAAGGGAAAAAGTAGGCAACGGTACCTGCCCGTAAAAACCCGAGTACAAGTTGGAAAACACCTGCTACAACAGACGCTGCAAGAATTGCCTGGTACGAACCCAGGGTAGAAATGCCCGTAAGCACCACTAATGCAACACTTGCGGCTGGCCCGCTCACATTTATATTAGCTCCGCTAACTGCCCCTACTACTATACCTCCAATAACACCGGCTATGATGCCAGCAAATAACGGCGCCCCCGAAGCCAGCGAGATACCCAGGCATAAGGGAAGTGCGATCAGGAAAACAACAATACCTGCAGAAATATCCGTCTTTACATGAGAAAATATACCGGTCTTGCCAGTTGGCAATGGTTCATACTGTTTCATAATAATATCCTTTGAGAAAAGGTTAGATAAAAAACACGCAAAGCACTGCAAAAAACTGCAGGTAAACAGACTTGCTAAAGCATCATGGTGGAGTAGCGGCTGATGATGATTGTAGTTTCATGCTGGCGCAAATGTAAAAGATATTTAGATATCATTCAGCAGCCTATTCAAATGATAAAAAAGTTCGTAAGGTTTTGGGTGCTAGCCGTGTCTCCTTCTCCAAGCCTTTCGCATAGAAGGGACACGGCACCTATCTTTTCTTCCCTTATCGTGTTTGCTTATTGGGCCCCTATTCTATCCTGAGTATCGTTGTAGTTTAATTAGCGCTGTCCTGGTTGCAAACTCACGACGAATGTCGTTTATGATTGATTAACACTTAGGATAGATGTGGAAAGCCAGCGTTGATCAACTTTTGGATGATAGGAGACATGATCGTTCAAAGGTTATTGTAACTCCCTTGAGTTTAGCTGCATGAACTTGCTTTTCAATATCCTCTTCTAATACTGTTTTAGTTCAACACCGCTCCAAACATGTAAAAAGACTTTCGCAAGCACTATAAAATATTTTTAGAAGGTCTTGGTAACCCTATATTTCATAAGGGTGCAACTACTACTTATCAGCAAAACTTTTATACTCTTGTAGCCGGTTAAGAGTAATATCTACACGCTCCAATGCTCTTTTCTATAAGCACTGGCTGTTTTCTTAGCAAGCTTCGTAAAAAGCCGGCTGAAATAAGAAATATTTGGAAGCCCTACTTTGTCTGCAATTTCCTGAAGCGAATCATCAGTAGTGCTAAGTAATACCTGAGCCCGCTCAATTCGTTTGTTTTGTAAAAATTGCAAAGGCCTTATGCCCGTTTGTTCTTTAAACAATCGTGAAAAATAATCGGCATTGATATGACATCGTTCTGCCAGGTGCTGAACTGTAAGCTCTTTATGCAGGTACTCACCAATATAGTAGAGTGTTTCCGTGATCTTAGTTCCTTTATAAGCTGAAGGGTGTACGCCGGCACCTTTATCTTTTATGAATTGGGCCAGCAATACTTTTAATATTCCCGAAGTTTCTAAATAATAGTGGGCTGACATATTATTATTGTCGGCCTCCAAAAAATCCAGAAAACGGCGATTATCGTAAACCTTTGGATCTTCTTTCAACAAGGACCTGTTTGGGTTTAACTGGAGCAATCGCTCAAATAACTGCGTTGTAAGAGGGTCTGCTTTTACCTGGTACTCAAAATCCCGCAGGTTATAAATTGATAAGCCTGCACCCACTTCTTCCAAAAAATGAACGTATACCTGTTCCATTTTATGGTCGCATTTGTAACGGCTGTAAGTAAAGCTTGGAATCAGATACAGCCATCCGGCTTTTAATTCAAAAACCTGGTTGTGATGATAAACTTTGGCTCTACCGCTCTTTATATAATACAATCTTGAAAACGGGCTGATTACATTGTCATAGTCCCAGCTTTTATCAAGATGTATATGATCAATATTGAGTAGGGTAATGCGTAACGCTTGTAAGGATTTGTTCATGGGCCCTCTTTAAAATAATCAACGCTATTGCACAATTTAGACATCAAATTTTATAATAAGTCGGTTATGTACAAAAAAAGGTCTGCTTTGGCAAATTAAAACAGCAGCACAAAAAGGTAGCTTTAGGGAGTAATTTAATAATGGTATGTGCTTAAGGATAGTTTTATTTCTAATGCTTTTTATGGGGCTCTTTTCGTGCAGGCCCAGCCTGCCAGAAGACGTTGCTGCTGCTTATAAGACCGTACCAGATGAAATTGACTATAACAGGCACGTGAAACCGATTTTATCAGACCGATGCTTTTCTTGTCATGGCCCCGATAAAGGAACGCTTGAAGCAGGCCTGCGCCTGGATGTAAAAGAAGCCGCCTATGCTGATCTACCCGAATCTCCTGGCAAAAAAGCTTTAGTGCCGGGAAGCCTGCGCCAGAGCGAGGTATTTAAAAGAATCATATCCACTGATCCTGACTATCTGATGCCTGAGCCAAAATCGCACCTTACACTCTCTGCATACGAAAAAGCTTTGCTTATAAAATGGATAGAGAAAGGAGCAGAATATAAACCGCATTGGGCTTTTACTAAACCAGTAAAATCGGCCATTCCTGAAATTGACAAAAAAGATTGGGTGAAAAATCCAATTGATAACTTCATAGCACACCGCCTGCAAAAAGAGAAAATAGAACCATCCTCCGAAGCCAGCAAAGAACTACTTCTACGGAGAGTAACCCTTGATCTAACCGGCCTCCCACCTACTGTTGAAGAAATAGACGCTTTCTTAAACGACAATACGGCAAATGCTTATGAGAAGGTAGTAAACCGTCTTCTATCCTCCCCTCATTATGGCGAAAAAATGGCTGTCGACTGGCTTGATTTGGCGCGGTTTGCGGACTCGCATGGCTATACGGTTGACAGGTTAAGAGATATGTCGCCCTGGAGAGATTGGGTGATCAAAGCATTTAATAAAAACCTTTCCTATGACCGGTTTATCACCTGGCAACTTGCTGGTGACTTAATGCCTGATCCAGGAAAAGATCAGCTAATAGCTACGGCCTTTAACCGCAATCACCAGCAAAATATGGAAGGCGGCATTATAGAGGAAGAGTTTCGTGTGGAGTATGTTTCGGACAGAGTGAATACAACCAGCGAAGCCATTATGGGATTAACGGCAGGTTGTGCCCGTTGCCACGATCATAAGTTCGATCCTATTTCTCAAAAAGAATACTACCAGATGTTCAGCATTTTTAATAATATAAAAGAGGCTGGACAAATTTCCTGGGACAATGCAATGCCGGTGCCCACCATGCTTATCACCAATTCGGAGAAAGAAAAAGTTCTTCGCTATCTGAAAAATGCAGAAGGGCAAAAAGAAAAAGAATTAGAAAAAATAGTAACCTCTGAAGAACAGGCTTTTACTCAATGGTTAGAGACCAGCGCTTATAAAAAGCTGGCGCAGCAAAAATTTCCGCAAGGCATCATTGCTCATTTTCCGTTAAACAATGCAACCTTACAAAATAGCTTAAAAAATGGGGATAGAGGAGTAATGAGCAGAACCGGAGGCTCAAACGAAGTCCCGGTAATTGTGCCATCAGAAGGTAGCAATGCCTTGCAGTTTGACGGTGATGGATGGATGGACCTAAATGGTATTGGAAAATATAAAAGCAGTGACCCGTTTTCTGTAGCGCTTTGGGTGCGCATTCCAAAAGATCTACCAGGCGGTGTCATTTTTCACCGTGGCACGTCTGGCCTTTTATACAATTTCCGTGGCTTTCACTTGGCGCTTGAAAATAATAAGCTGCAATTGGTGATGGCACATACGGCTCCTTACAATGCCATTATTGAATACAGTAAAAATGATGTTCCGAAGGAGCAATGGATTCACCTTGCGCTAACCTATGATGGCTTGGGAAAGGCAAAAGGCTATAAGATATACCTCAATGGAACCGAACTGGAAACGATTGTTGACCAGGATAATTTGTATAAAGACATCGTGTTCAGAGATCCAAAACAACAACCCGGCCTTCAGTTTGGCGGCTGGGACAGGGGTAAGGGATTTGCGGGTGGTTTGCAAAGAGACATCACTGTTTTTTCAAGAGACCTTAGCTCCATTGAAGTGATGCAGCTAAGCAATAGACAAAAGTTTGAAGGCATTGTAAATAAGGTGCCGGCTACATTAAGTGTAATAGAAAAAACACTTATAAAAGATCATTACTTCTCTTCTGTTTCTGTGCAACAGAAAGGTGTGAAAGACGAGCTACGAAGGCTTAAAGCCGCTTATAATGATAGTGTTGAAAACATACCGGAATTGATGATCATGCAGGAGATGCCAGAGCGGCGCAAAGCATACGTGCTGGATAGAGGCCAGTATGACTCTTATAAAGAAGAAGTTTTCCCGGATGTGCCAAAGTCCATTCTCCCAATGCCCAAAGATTTTCCACGCAACAGGCTTGGCTTTGCACAATGGCTTGTGCATCCCGATCATCCTTTAACGGCAAGAGTAGCGGTAAACCGTTACTGGCAAATGTATTTTGGCAGAGGACTCGTAAAAACCGCGGAAGATTTTGGCAACCAGGGGCAGATGCCTTCACATCCCGAATTACTGGATTGGCTGGCAGTAAATTTTCAGGAATCAGGATGGAATATTAAAGCCCTTCAAAAAATGATCGTTATGTCTGCTACCTACCGCCAAAGTTCAAAGCCAGGTGAAAAAGCAGCAGCCATTGATCCGGAAAATATTTTATTATCACATGGCCCTGCCAATCGTTTAACAGCAGAAATGCTTCGCGATAATGCCCTTGCTGCAAGTGGTTTGCTGCATAAGAAAATAGGTGGTCCCAGTGTGTATCCATACCAGCCAGAAGGTTTGTGGACCATCAATGGCTCGGTATATAAAGAAGACACCGGAAGCAACTTATATCGCAGAGGTATTTATACCGTATGGCGGCGTTCTGCACCCAACCCTACACAATCTACTTTTGATGTAGGCATCAGGACCAGTTGTATTGTTGGCCGCCAAAAAACCAATACTCCTTTGCAGGCGCTCGTTACCCTAAACGACCCCACTTTTGTAGAAGCTGCAAAAGTTATAGGAGAACAAATCACAGAATCACCAAACGCTGAAAAGGCGGTTTTGCAATGCTTTCGGCTATTAACCGGAAGGAAACCCATCGAGAAAGAGCTGGCTCTGTTAATGGAATTAAGGGTTAAAGAGTATCAAAAATTCAAAGTAAAAAAAGATAAAAAAAAGGGATGGCTTTCTGCAGGTAATTATAAAATTAAGCCTTCGCTGGAAGGGGCGGCTGTAGCAGCCAATGCAGTAGTGGCCAGTACGATAATGAACATGGATGCTTCAATAACAAAACGATAAATTATGTGTGCCCATCACGAAGAATTTAATCCATTTAATAAAGATCTGGAGACAGTAAAAAGACAACTGGACCGCAGAACTTTTTTAACCAAGACCTCATTGGGTTTGGGTGCATTGGTATTGGGCTCGCTAATGGGAACAAACAACCTGTTTGGAAACAATGCACGTAGTTCAGAAGACGAACTTGAAGCAGGCAGCTTTCCAAATTATCTGCCGAAGGCAAAACGAATTGTTTACCTTTTTCAAAGCGGCGGCCCATCGCAACTGGATATGTTTGATTACAAGCCTATGCTTGAAAAGTACCAGGCTCAGGACCTGCCTGCTTCGGTTCGAAAGGGCCAACGCTTAACGGGCATGAGTGCCAGCCAATCAGCGTTGCCTGTGGCTTCTTCGCTTTTTAAATTTCAGCAGCATGGCGAGTGCAAGGCCTGGGTAAGCGAACTAATGCCATATACCGCAGAAGTGGTAGATGAATTATGTTTTATTAAATCCATGTACACCGAAGCCATCAACCACGATCCGGCCACTACTTTCTTTCAAACTGGAAACCAGATAGCAGGCAGGCCTTCATTGGGTGCCTGGATGAGTTATGGCCTGGGTTCGGAT
>JBBQSI010000126.1:0-8363 GCA_038213975.1 Chitinophagales bacterium | reverse complement strand
CCCGACTTTTGAAATAATTTATTGTAACCCTATTACTGGATGGAACCTGGGTAGGACGACAGTTGACTATTCTTACTCCTGTACTGCATTTTATGAACTGAACAGGCAACATCCGTCTGTAGCAATCACTCAATATCAAGGATAATTTTTTGGCACGAGACCGCATCGGCCCCTGCGGGAGACAATGCTCGACTTTTCATATAATTATTGTAAGCCCTTAGTACTGGATGAAACCTGGGTAGGACTACAGTTGACTATCCTCACTCCAGTGCTGCATTTTATGAACTGAACAGGCAACATCCGTCTGTAGCAATCACTCACTATCACGAATAATTTTTCGGCACGATACCGCATCGTCCCCTGCGGGAGACAATGCTAGATTCTTATTGAACATCCAAATGAATTAACCAGGGAAACTAAAGCTGTAAAAGCGCTGATATATTGATATAGATTTATCGGCGGGAGGGGGATTCGCTATCTACTTTTTCTTAATCATATCAAGCAACTTCCTGTCTAGTTTGAGACCGTGCCAGTCTTCGTAGGCTACATCATTGCGGCCGGAATCCAGTATGCCAAAGTCGCCAATAAAATTCCAGAGCGCTATGCCGATCTTATTGGAAAAAAGAATGTCAGTAACGTCACTGAACCAGGCGAGGAAAACATCATGCGGGGTCCTCCGCCAGGCACCACCTTCACCGCAATGCACGCCTACACCCTGCTGTGTGAGACCAATCCAGGGTTTGTAAAATTCTTCAAGCATCTGCCGGTTGTAAGTCCGCTCTCCCACCTGTCCCGGCCATCTTGGCTCAGGCACGTTGGTAGTGTCTTTGTTTGCCCACGGCGCTTTATAATGAGAAATATAACCCGGATTATACGCCCGGCAACTTTGCCCAATTGGTAAATCGATTATCTCGGGAATAATGTTGCTACCAGTGCTATTTCCATCTGCAATCACAAGGGCACCGGGCTTCTCTTTGCGTATTGCTTCCAGGGCACCTTTGGCAACGGTGCGATAGACATCACCGGGGACAGGCCCGCGGGCTGAATGCTGATCGTTCATGTCTTCACGGCTGCTGGGTTCATTCACGAGGTCAAAGCTAATGAGTCCTTCCGGATCATTTTTATGACGGCGTGCCCACATTGCCCAATGCCAGTAAAATGCATCCTGTGCAGCCTGGTCCTTCCAGAGATTGTAGGGCTCATTAAATCCGGCATTCACACAATACCCGGGTGCCCGATGCAGGTTAATGCTCACGTGCTGGTTATGTTTCTGCGCCAGGGAAATGAGTTGGTCTATTTCATCAACTGCTTTTTCATTGATCTTGTAAACATCGTCCGGCGAAATATTTTTACTGCGATCAATATCCAGGTACCAGGGATAGGCAATCGGGATTCTCACAAAGTCGAAGCCCCAATCACGCATCCATTTGAAGTGTTCTTCTGTGGATTTCTGCCGGTTGCCATTTGGATTGGGCGAAAAGAAATCAAGCAAATTAAAACCCCGCCAGTCAGGCAAAGGATTTTTCGCTTTGCTGCGGGCAAATGTTGGCAAGCCGGCAGCAATGGCTGCAGCGGTGAGGCTGGTATTTTTGATAAATGATCTTCTTTGCAATGTGGTAAGCTTTATGTGTTAAGTGTTGAATTATGAATTACGAATTATGAATTGTGGATTATGGAAGATCGAACTTTTGAACTGCGTTGTAGTATTTTGCTTTTTATAAAAATTGATAAATGAACATTGTCTGCAATTTCTCTTCATTCAAAATTCATAATTCCCGCGCAGCGGACTCCGCTGCTTGCTTCACAATGCCGAGGTCGTTTACTCCCTTGAAACCACTGAAGCCACAGGAGATACGGGTTTCATCGGCAAGCATAATCTGTTGCCCGCCCTGCCACCCCATAAGGTCGGGCAGCTCAATACCGAAGTCGTGGTAATCGATTTCGCCGCAGAAGACGAGTTTTTCGTACTCGCCCGTTGCGTAGCCGGTGATCCACACTTGCGAAGCTTTGCGGTAAGCAACATCATAAAACTTTCTTCCCCGCAGCTTGTCATCTCCCCAAATTTTTCCATAGATATTGCCTGCATCATCAATGATGCAGCAGGCGACATTTCCCTCTGAAATACGCCAGTCCAGTTCGCTGCTTTCAAAAGAAGGTATCTGCTGTGTGATGTTTTCGAATATTTTATCGATGGTGTCCCGCAGTTGTTCCTGTGACATGGTTTGATATTTGATTGAAAGTAAGAAAAAAGTCCAAATGGAAAATGCCGAATGCGGGGCCTGCGAATTATAAGCTGCTTGAAGTGATATCTAACGGTTTTCCATTGGAGGTCGGATGACGAAGGCAAAGATTCCAAATACCTGCCGGGACCTGCCCAGGTGAAAAGGCCTGTGGCGCGAATTTTTGAATTTTTACCTCTAAATTCTCATTATGAGCCAGGCATTTGTAAGAGAAAGTGAAGAACAATGGTTGCATGAAATACCGCCAACCCTCTCCGCACTAACGGTGTACCTTACCCGAGAAAATAATGGCGTGAGGGTGTACGAAAAAAAACAATACCCGGACGCGAAGACTGGCAAGACGGTTTATGAAATGAGCAACGGGCTTTCGTATAGCACCGATGCGGACAGTAAATGGTTTGTGGTTTAAGAGAAAATTAATTTTCGCGAAGAAGCGTGTCTTCTAACTTTCCATTTTCTGTAACGGTTATTTTTTGTGCTTTGATTTTTCCTTCGCGTAAAAAATCAAAAACCAGATCCCGGTCTGGTGTAAAATAAGACGATGGACTTTGGGGCAGCAACAAAAACTTTTGCTTCCCGGCATTCAAGAGCAAATGATCTTCAGCAATAACTACTTCCATCAATCCAAACTTTTTGCTTCCATACCTGCCCGTTAATTTTGACAAGTCACTTGCACTTACCTGTCTCTTTTTCGCTCGCTTTTGTATTCAGGCGCATGATGATTATAGCTCAACACACGGCTCGTCTGCCAGGCGTTATTTTCTTTCAACCACAGGGTGAGGAAATTTGCCTGTCCATCCAGGGATTCTGGCTTTTCGTCCATGGTGACATAAAAAAGATGTTCGCCCTCTATTATGGCGCCATAAATATTGTCCTGTTTTTTTAACAAGCTGATCTTTACCGATGCCGGAATTACTTCGCGCCTGAGATGATAACCGGGCTTACTGCATAAATTTCGCTCCAGGGAAGCGGCGAGGGAATCTCCTCCCCTGGTGATGCCTCCCTTATCATGATAAAATTCCAGATCATCAGCAATAAAATCCCGGAAGTGCTTTATATCGCAGGTGTTGTATGCCTGCCAAAAAGAACTGTCCAGCCGGTATATACTGTCGATGACCGATTCACTATTTTCCTGCGCCATGATTTTTGGACCAACTTGTAACAGGTAAATCAGTGACAAGATGGTTGGTAAGTTTCTATACATAGTTGACAGGTTTTTTCGGATGACTAATTAGTTACAACGCTTTTTATTCCCTGGCAGACTTTCTTAAGATCATGATACATGCCGCGGCTGTTTCGGTCTTTGTCCATCCTGATCACCAGGTGGCCGGGATTTTTTTTCATATAAAATACGCCGCGGTCATCCCACGACACGTGACCATCTATACGCGTGTTTCTAAAAGAAGAACTATGGTGATGCCCAATGGTGTGATCGAGATAAGCATCTACTTCATCCGCATCATCCGGGTGATAAATAACCTCCATGGTGTATTCGGCTGGCGAATCATGGTAACTGATCTCGATATCGTCATGCCCGTGAAAACAAGCTGACAGCAGCAATGATAAAATAATAACGACATAAAACTTTCTCATGAAAAATTTTTTAGAAGTGACTGATCAATAAAAGTTTTACGGGAGAAGAGGAACGGAAAATCCGTTAGAAGTTGAAAGACAAAAATAAAGTCTTTCCGCAAACCAGCGCTCCAATTACATGAGTGGTATTTAGCGGACTTGAGTGGTCGGCTTAAACACAATAGGCAAAAGTAACGGGTAAATTAACGACCCTTTATACAAACAAGTTTAGGTTTCGGGCGACCTTTGTAAAATATGAAAAACATTGCCTTACCCTTGGTTGCTATGACCTTATTTACACTCAACGGCAGCGGGCTTCACGATAAGAGTTTACCTGCCGAGAGTATTTTAAATGTTGCCTATGGAGATGAATCCGCCCAGCGCATGGATGTTTATCTGCCACCCAACAGGTCAGCTCAAAAAACACGATCGATTATCCTGATTCATGGTGGCGCCTGGAGCAGTGGAAGCCGCAAGACATTTAACGCTTACGTGGACAGTTTCCATAAACGCATGCCCGGGTATGCAATCTTCAATATCGACTACAGGCTGCTGAGTGAAAAAACAATTTTTCCCGCACAGGAGATCGATATAAAAACTGCAGTGGATTTTATTTCGTTTAATGCTCACCGTTACAACATCATGCCTGGTGGGTTTGTATTGCTTGGTGTGTCGGCCGGCGGGCACCTGGCGCTGTTACAGGGCTATAAATATGCTTCGCCTTCTATTGCAGCGGTCATCGACTTCTTTGGCCCAACTGATTTGCAGGCGATGTATGAAAAACCCTGGCACCCAATGATCCCATTTCTGCTGGAAAGCCTCACCGGAGGCACGCCACAAATGAAAGCCCCCGCCTATAGAGAAGCAAGCCCTGTGAGCTACATCACTCCCCAGTCACCACCAACGCTCATCTTGCATGGTGGAAACGACAAGACGGTAAACATCAGCCAGAGCAAATTGCTGAAGAAGAAACTGGATGCTGCGGGAGTTACAAATGAAATGGTGGTTTACGATGACGCAGGACATGGCTGGCACGGCCGCACGCTGGCAGATTCTTTTGACCGGATTGAGGAATTCCTGGCGCGGCTTTGACTGCTGAAAATTTAAAGGCGGTTTAATAGCAACCTGCTAGTAAAAAAGATTGATCTGGCCCCTGAAGCTTTGAGCACGGCTATCAGCGCCTTTAAGCTGCAAGCGTAGGGCTATCTGAATTGTTGCAGCAAAAAAACCGGGCGCTTACCCGGCTTTACTTATTAAACAAAACCCCCGTTTATTTCGTCATGGCAGAATCCGATGGCGGCATCATCCCGGGGCCCATCATTTTCATCACATCCTGCATTTCCATAAAGGCCCAGTGCTCTACGGCTTTGTTGTCGCTATTGAATTTTACTATTTCGACGGCTTGCATATCGTAGGGCCCGGGTGCCATGCCAACCTCTTCGCCCTTGTCGCCACTATAGCGCATCCAGCCATATACATAATCACCATTTGCGGTAACATCTATTTCGTGCATCTTCATGTTTGCCATCATAGTATGCACCTGTGTTACCATAGCTTTCATGCTGTCCAATCCCTTTTTGTCACCACGATCGGTATGATCTACAAAATCTGTCGCGACAACACTATCGAGGCTGGTCGTTTCACCCGTTTCAAAGGCTTTGTTCACCGCTTCGAAGGCGTCTAAATTTTTCTGTTCTGATGCCGTGTACTTAGATCCTTCTTCCATAGAAGTTGTAGTGTTACATGCGGAAAAAAAGACGAGTGACGCGGCCAATCCAAGAATCGTAATCTTTTTCATTAGTAATGGTTTTGATTTGGTCCAAGATAAAAAATCCTCGTGTCAGGCCCAAGTGCGGGAAAGCAAAATAATTATCCGGCAGGTTCTTGTGAGTATTCGGCGAGTGACCTACATTTAGAAAAGTATTTAATATGAAATCTCTCGCTAAACTATTGCTCGGGATTAGCCTATTCTTTTCCATCGAGGTTCCCGCCCAGGAGAAACAATATGTTTACTATTTTGACCGGGATCTGAATCCCGCGGCAAAGGAAACAGCAATATTTGTTGGAAAAGGAACACAGGTAGACAGCCTTTTCGAGTTCCGGCTTTTCACGGAAGATAGCAATCACCTGGTTGCAATTGATCACTACGTTGATTCATCTCTCCAAATGGGAGAAGGAAGTTCGGAAACTTATTATGCCTCTGGTCAAAAGTTGACTTCAGGCTTTTATACCCACGGCAACGTCGACCGCTTATGGCTAAAATATGACAGCACGGGAAGGGTAACAGATTCTACCATTTATCAAAACGGGGAGAAACTGTCGGAAACACAAATGGGTTTTCATAAAAATGGGGCAACCGAAAACATCATCCGGCACAATTACCAAACTAACACACTTGAAAAAGTTTATTTCAACGATAAGGGGATGATGCTTAACAAGGTAAATTTTACCGGTGATGTTGGTTTTGAAACGTTGTGGGACGATAAGGGCGAGGTGGTAGGAGCCGATTCAGTTTTTAGCCGCGAAGAAATTGAGGCTTCCTATCCGGGAGGCGATGCAGCCTGGATGAAATACATCGTGTCACAACTCCAAAAAAACGCAGATAAGATCATTAGGTCAGGAGAATATGGAAGCTGCCAGGTGAAGTTTATCGTTGACAAAAACGGTAGAGTTAAAGATGCGAAAGCAACTACGATGGAAGGTACAGTTCTTGCGGAGGTAGCAGTTGATATTATTTCACGCAGCCCTAAATGGAAGCCGGCTTCCCAATACGGAAGAAATGTAAATGCTTATCGCATTCAGCCCGTTACGTTAACGGAGCCAAAATAATTGAATTTGCCCTGGCTGTAAGCAAATGAACTTTTATAAATTATCTTATCATGAACACATACTATGCTAAAATAAAATTGACAGAATTAGCAAACAAACTTTTTATGTATAATGACAGCCGGGACTGGCAGATATTATTGGATGAAGTGTTCAGTGAAAAGGTAGATTTCGACATGAGCAGCAGCGGTGGAGAAGAGCGAAAAAAGATAGCAGCGAACCTTTAATGGGTGGCTTCCATGATGTCTTTCAGAAAAGCGTTCTCGTCGAAGGACCTATCGAATGTAAGGCCCAGGCGAACGACGACCAGATCGCGTGAAGGAATAATGTATATAAATTGATAACCAAATCCGTCGCAGTAGTACATATCTGCTGGTACATCGGGATATTTCCTCTTACCCTTTTCATCCAGGCCATTGAGCCAAAATTGGAATCCATAATTTTTCAAAGGATTATTCTCTGACGGAATCATTGTTTTCCTCACCCAGCCTTCCGGCAAAATTCTTTCACCATTTAGGACGCCGTCATTTAGATACAATAATCCGAAGCGGGCAAAGTCCCTGGCAGTCGCGTTGATATAGGAAGAGCCCACGTAGGTTCCCGAGGCGTCAGGCTCAAAAGATGTGTGATACATGCCGGCTTTGTAAAAGAGCTCCCTGAAAGGAAAAGCCGCGTAATCTTTTTCACCCACGGTCTGCCTTACCAGGCGTGCGAGAATATTACTGTTGCCGCTGGAATAGCGAAACGTACTGCCAGGGGTAGACGCTAAGGAATGTGAAGCTGCATAATCACCCATATCGCCCTTTTGAAAAAGCATGCGGGTGACGTCACTCGACTTCGAATAGTTCTCTTCAAAGTCAAGGCCGCTGGTCTGTTGCAGCAGATCCTTCAATGTAATATCATGCCGGGGATCGCCGGGATCTTTCCATTCTGGTACGGGTGCAGGCTGATTAATATTTAATTTTCCCTGCGTTACTAAAATACCGATCAAGGCGCTGGTGAAACTTTTGGCCATGGACCAGCCATACATCCTGGTGGTCATGGAAAAGCCCGGAGCATATTTTTCCGCGACCAGGGCTCCTTTGTAGAGCACCACCACAGCACGGGTTCTTTGTTTCTGACCGGCATTTGGCTCTGTAAAAGCCCTGTCTACAGCAGCCGTCAGCCGGTTGCCATCAATGGTTGCCGGCAGGGAATCAGAGTTTCTTTCCCCTGCAGGCCACGCAAGACTATCTGCGTTTACACGTTCCAGTGGAATATCGAATATTTGTGAGCGTACTTCCTTTTCTGAAAGATCATTGATGAGTGTGCAGCCAATACCTTGCCGGTAAATCGCTTTTTGTTTAGCCAGCCCAAACACAGAAGCCGTCACACTGGAATCCTCCTTATTGACAGCTGTTGAAGCAAGATTGAAAGGAAACTCCCCGAGATCTGTTGAATCAATATCTGCTTTGTCACGTCCCGAAACAAATGCACAGGTACACATAAGCTTGGCATCATAGCCGCTCATGATGGGAAATGAAATCCAGGCATACCGTACCCCGATGATGACTGCGATCACCAAAATTAACAGCCCAAGACGCATTAACCCATATTGCAGCTAATCAGACCTAAACTGAGCAATAGCGATGGGTTCAGGTTTTTTCGGTGGCGGTTTGTGTACTACAAATTTAATTTGTTTAAAAGGTTTGGACTTTTGATTTTTCAGGGCACTATGTATTTTTC
>JBBQSI010000125.1:0-8416 GCA_038213975.1 Chitinophagales bacterium | reverse complement strand
TTTTATTCTTTCATTTTTAAAAAGTAAAACATGGAACAACAACAACCAGGTCATCATCATTCACGACACAAACATGAATCACTAATTCAAACGCTTTTAGATTGTGCAAGAGCTTGCGAAGAATGTGCAGCACATTGCCTTGACGAAAACGATGTAACACCAATGGCTCATTGTATTGAGTTAGATCGGGATTGTGCTGAGATATGCTATCTCGGAGCAAAATTGCTTTTAAGAGATAGTGAGATTTCGCACAAGTTCTTAGTCGTTTGCGAAGAAGCCTGCCGTATGTGTGCAGAAGAATGCAGCTTGCACGGTCATGAGCATTGCAAGCGCTGTGCTGAAGCCTGTAGAAGATGTGAGCATGCTTGCCATGAACATCATAGTCAGCAGAACATGAAGTAATCTTTATGGCATGCATCATTCCAGGATAATGATGCATGCTTTTTAATTTTCAATTAATTAAAATAATTTTTTATGAAACTGAATTGTTGGAAATGCGTAATTCTTCTGTCTGCATTGATGGCATTAATGGGAACAATGAATTAAGGAGTATGGTAAGTATCATTACGGGCAGTTTAATCATAAGTCTTCTTCATGCACTCATTCCCAACCACTGGCTGCCCGTGCTTGCCATTGGAAGAAAAGAAGGATGGAGCCTGGCTGAAACAAGCCGCATTACATTTATTGCAGGTCTGTCTCATGTAATTAGTACGGTTATTATAGGTATCCTGCTTGGATTAATCGGAGGAGAATTGGCGCAACATCTTGATAGTTTCACCCGTGTTATCGCACCGTCAATACTGATTCTTTTGGGCTTGTATTTTATCAGGCAGCACTATGAACATCGTCACTTTCAGGTCAAAAATGAAAAACTTGCGAAGAAAACAAAGCGATCAATTATTACTGCCTTAGTAATTGCTATGTTTCTTTCTCCCTGTATGGAAATAGAAGCTTATTTTCTGTTAGCAGGTACAAGAGGATGGCACATAATGGCATTGATTGCAATTATGTACTCAGTTATTACTATTACCGGTATGCTGATTTGGGTAAGAATTGTTTACAAAGGCATACTAAAACTGAACTGGCACAAATGGGAACACAATGCCGGGATCATTACGGGGCTTACGTTGGTATTAACTGGTATCATTTCATTTTTCATTAATTAATCGCATAATATGGAACAGAAAGAAAATAAAGATCTGGAATTAGATGAACTCTCCAAAATTAATGATACTGCTGAAAAGAAACATACCGAAGATGATGTACATGACCATTCGCCTAAAGGAGGAGAAGCACCAGATACTACAGGTTGGAAAGCGCATTGGGATTTACTTTTGGCTTTAGCTATTCTTATTGTCCTACTTGTATTAGAATACGGCTTCAACATAGAGCTGCCGAATATAGTAGCACTTGTCATTAATCTTATTGCCTACATTTTGGCAGGACGTAAAGTTTTAGACCTTGCCTTTCGCAAATCAAAACGTGGTGACTTCTTCAATGAATTTGTGCTGATGAGTGTTGCTACTATTGGAGCATTTGTCATCGGCGAATATGAAGAAGGGGTAGCCGTTATGGTATTCTATCAAATTGGCGAATGGTTCCAGGATGCCGCCGTTAACAGAGCGAAAAGAAGCATTAAAGCATTGCTGGACATCAGACCAGACCAGGTAACGGCAATAAGAAACGGGAAAGCAGAAGTCTTATTACCTTCTGAAATTCAATTGGAGGAAACCATTCAAATTAAGCCTGGTGAAAAAGTGGCTTTGGATGGAGAATTGATTTCAGAAAATGCGTCCTTCAATACAGCAGCTCTTACAGGAGAAAGTAAACCTGATACGAAATATAAAGGCGAACCAATTCTTGCCGGAATGATTAACTTAAATACAGTTGCAGAAGTTAGGGTAGCTGCCCTATTTAAGGACAGCAAGCTTAGTAAGATTTTAGAGATGGTGCAGGATGCAACTGCAAGAAAATCGCAAACGCAATTGTTTATTTCAAGGTTCGCTAAAGTATATACACCTATTGTTTTTTTTCTTGCCGTTGCGGTTTGCTTTGTCCCTTATTTTTTTGTCGATGATTATAATTTCCAAACCTGGTTTTATAGGGCATTAGTCTTCCTGGTGATTAGTTGTCCATGTGCTTTGGTAGTGTCCATTCCATTAGGATATTTTGGAGGCATTGGGCTTGCGTCGCGAAATGGAATTTTGTTTAAAGGGGGAAATTTTCTTGATGTAATGACAAAGGTCAATACAGTTGTAATGGATAAGACAGGAACACTTACAAAAGGCGTGTTCAAAGTTCAGCAAGTTGTTCCTGTAGGGATAGATAAAAATGAATTGATTAGGCTTACTTCAGCTTTGGAAAGAAATTCAACACATCCGGTTGGAAAAGCGGTTATTGAATATGCAGGGGATTTGGATAAAAACACGAAGGCTTCTAATGTTGAAGAAATAGCAGGTCATGGATTAAAAGGAACAATTGAGGGTAAGGAAATATTAGCAGGTAACCTAAAGCTGCTTCGCAAGTTTACCATCTCATTCCCCCCGGAAGTAGAGCACATAGTGGATACTATTGTAGTAGTTGCAGTGAATGGAAAATATGCAGGGTACATAACCATTGCAGATGAAATTAAAGAAGATGCAGAAGAAGCCATAAAAGCAATGCACAGCTTAAACATCAGGACCGTTATGCTCTCCGGTGACAAACAATCAGTAGTTGACCAGGTGGCAAAAAAAATAGGCATTGATGAAGCCTATGGAGATTTGTTGCCTGAAGGGAAAGTAGCAAAAGTGCAGGCATTAAAAAATGAAGGCAGAAGAATTGCTTTTGCAGGAGATGGAGTTAACGATGCTCCTGTAATTGCCCTGGCAGATGCCGGGATTGCGATGGGTGGTTTAGGCAGCGATGCAACAATAGAAACAGCAGATGTAGTGATACAAAATGACCAGCCTTCCAGGATTGTTTCTGCGATTAAAATTGGTAAGATTACAAGAGGTGTAGTGTGGCAAAATATTACATTAGCATTGGTTATCAAGGTCATTGTTTTAATCTTGGGTGCAGGTGGTATAGCAACATTATGGGAAGCAGTGATAGCAGATGTAGGTGTAGCTTTATTGGCAATACTCAATGCAGTTCGCATTCAAAAAGTGAAACTATAATCCCGTCTTGATGAACAAAGCATCATGAACCAATTAGTATCTAAACTAAAACAAAAGGCAAAGCAGTTAAAATCTGAAGCGCTGGTTTTAATGATTGCATATAAGGACAAGCGAACACCAGTCACAGCGAAAATCTTAATTGGTATTACTGTTGGTTATTTATTAAGGCCTATTGATTTAATCCCAGATTTTATACCGGTGTTGGGCTTATTAGATGACTTAATAATTGTTCCGGCGCTGATCGCTTTATCAATCAAATTAATTCCTGATATCGTTTTGCAGGATGCAAGAGAAAACTTAGCCAAAAATCCGCAGCGTTATAAAAAGAACAATTGGATTTTCGCTTGTATTATCATTATAATCTGGCTTTTGTCAATCATTTTTATCTACAGGCATTTTAGCTATTTGTGGAACACTTAAAATCAGTTAAACCGATGGCGGCATATCAAAAATTAAAACAGTTTCCTGTAAGTTGACACGCTCTGAATTACAGAGGAGTAAGACTCCCGATAACTAAAGTTCAAAAGATTTCTTTGGAAATCGGCCGCATGCTTTCCATTGTTTTTCGATCGTGTTTAATGCTGTCAGTGGAAGCCTGTATTTAGAATGATTTACCCGCTAAGGTTTCTAAAGTTTTTTGATCATTTTTAAAGCGTAGAATATATTTTTACTACCCCATTTTTTTCGTTACTAACTAACAGCAAACTCTTTCCGGTTGGGCTCATACCTGCTTCAACAAATTGCAAACCTTCAGGGCCCTCGCCAGCCGTTAACCATTGCATAAATCGCGGCTTGGTTGGATTTGTAATGTCGTATACCAGAATTCCGTTTGCACGTTCCGTACCTATGAAGAGCAAGTTTGTATTTCCAATTCTGCCGATGGTTACACCTTCCGGTTCTGATCCTTTGTCGTCACTTCTTGAATCCGGGTAGGCACCATTATCAGCTGCAATCCTGTCTACTTCGTTACCACTATCATACACCTGCTCACCGGTATTACCATTCCAAATACTGAATGATCGTGCTCCATACGAATAAAGCTCGTCGTAGTCTCCATCACCGTCAGTGTCGCCCAGGGTGGTAGTGATATTCAATCTTCCGAGGATCGCGTCATCCTTCCAGTTTATTGTGGAGGGAAAGGCAACCGGATCTAAAATAATTGAAGCGTCTTTCACTCTTACCTGCTCAGAATAGCCATCATAATCCCGTGCATCACCTTCGTTCGCCGTGAAGAAAAAGGGCGTGCCGTTTCCTGGAATCACGGCGATACCATCTGGCTGATACATCCCCCTCACCGGCCAGGTATTGAATTGAATGCCGCCGTCTTTATCACTCAGATCCATTGCATTAGCAGGGACGTTATAATTCTTAAACCCGAGTGGAAAAATATCAGTGATCGTTTGTTTTTTCAAATCTATAGTGGCAACAGCGTTATTCTCCTGCAGTGTCACATATGCTGTTTTAGAATTGGCGGATATCGCAACATATTCCGGCTCAATATCCTGTGCAAAGTTGGCGCCGGGCCCAAAAATCCGAAGGCCCCTGGCCATGAGGGAAGACTGTTGTGATGCAAAGGAGGAAAAATCAAGTGTATTTACAGCGTAATTATTTTTCACGTTGATGATCGACACAGTTCCTATTGGATCAATAGTGTAATCATCATTTGGCTCACCTTCGTTGGCCGTCACGATTAACTCCCCATCAGGTGACCAGGTGATCATATCGGGCAAAGCGCCCACGTTCACGCTGGCGATCACTGAATAATCTGTGGTATTAAAAATTACTGCCTTGCCATTGTTGGTTTTCGTAGTTGACTCCACAGCGGCAGCCAGCTTGCCCTCAGACACGGCAACACTGTTTACAAATCCACCAAAGGGTGCCACCTGGATACTCGAAATGTATATTGGCGAGGCAGGATTGGAAAGATCCACCACATCAATTTTGCTCACGTCAGCATTGTTCACGACAAACAATCTTTTCGTCAACGGGTCATAGGCGCTGATTTCAGAAGCACCCTCTTCACCAAGATCAATAGAACCAATTTCGGTAAACGTAGTTGATTCCTTTTCAGAAGGGTGAGAACCACCGTTATTAACTCTTAAATCGATCTTGTTACAGGAAAACATTACCAGGATAATCGCAGCTACAGGATAAAATTTTTTCATTAGTTTTTTTTACAAGGGTAGCGCAACAGTATTACCTCAACCTTATGCTTTGGTTAAGAAAAGTTTAAGGATGGAGAAACAAGGGCGGTAAGAAACTCTGTTATTTATGAGAAGCCGCAGGGAAATTCGACTAAAAATCAGTGGCAATCTCTTCGGCATATCCAAAAGATAAAGTCATCCCCGCACCGCCCATTCCATTGACTACATAGACACTGTCTGAAATTTTACTGCAGGCACCATTATGTCCATTGGTAAGTTTAGTATAAATGCCATGCCATGACTGAACGAGTTCCCAGTTATCGCAATGCACAAAAGTTTTGAGGTATTCGAGGATTCGCGTATTGATTGAATTATCATCGAATGGAGAAAAAGTATTTCCATACTCGTGTGAATCACCGACGGTCAATTCTCCTTTTGCGTTTTGAGAAACCATCACATGAATGCCCAGTGAAAGGTATGCACTTAACTCATCGGTAAATCGTTGCTTTAATTTTGACAGGGATGGCGCCACCTTAAAGCTATCATAATGAATGAGCGACAGTCCACCACAGACAGCGGTGCCGATACGGAAAGCAGGATCTTCAGACAAAAAACGTAACATCTGCAGTTTGCACTTTGTCATCTTTTCCCTCCGGTAAACATCGGGATAGAGAGAATCAATTTCATATCCCTGGCAAACAAACACAAGGTCAGCTTCATAAGTTTCGTTTACTGTACGCACCTTTCCATTTTGCACCTCAACCACAGGCTGGTTCCACTCGAATGTCACCTTGTGTTTTGCAGTTAAATAAGCGGGCAAAACGTACATGGCTTCCCTAGGATCAACAATTACTTCGGAAGCACTGAACAGTCCCCCCAATAAATTTTCCTGATTGATACCATGATATTGCTTTTGAATATCCGATACTGACAACAAACTCACCTGCCTTCCATGCGAAGAGAAGGAGGTCTTCAACTCATTCAACACTGTCCATTCGTCCGCATGATATGCAAGATGCAGGCTTCCGCATTTATCCAGGGCAAACACTTCTTCCCCGGCTATCTGTTCCCAAATTTCTTTTGACCGTAGCGCCCTTTGGTAGAGTTTACCTTCCGGCTGGCCAATCGGCCAGATCATACCGAAGTTGCGAACAGATGCTCCCACGGCTCTGTCATTCTTTTCAAGCACGGTTACTTTATAGCCCCTTAATGAAAGTGCCCTGCTTATCGCCAAACCAACAATACCTGCACCGATTACAATAGCCTCTTTACCCATAGTTGAATTAATTTGGCGAAGGCTTATAAATATTTGTGGCGCTCACTATTTTACCCGGGGCCATTGTTGAAGTACTCTTTTTTATTTTCACCCGGAAGAAAAATATTGAGATAACAGTGCCGGCTATCCCAAAAAAAGTAAGCATAATTACTCCCTGCGGATATAACACGGACCAGCGAAGCCCGTATAGGAAATATGATTTCGCCAGGATCAAAATTACACTGCCAAGGTAACCAAAGGAATCTGCGACATACATCAGAAAACCCACATTACCATTGATCCTGAAGGTGGCGATCATCCGGTCAAATAAAATACAATTGAAAGGAATATAGCCCATATAAAGTCCAAGCCCGACGAGCAACATCCACCAGAATGGTGAAAGCTGATCCTGGAGAAAAAACCACGAACTTATTCCCGCGACAGCAAATCCGGCTATGATGATGAAATGCGTGATTAAAAAAGCTTTTGCATTGTTACGGATAAGCATCATGCTGGCTATCAAAATCAGGACGAGAATTGTGATCGGTATTTCTGTAGTAGTAAATATAGAAGGCTGATCTCCAAAGCCAAGTTGTTGCCAGATATCTGCAGCAAAATTATCGCGGATATCCCGGAAGACTGTTAGCAGCACATACACCACGATCAGGCTTATCAAGCCAAATCCAAATTTGGAGAAGAATAATTTCCTTTCACCCCTCGCCATCGGCTGCCGTTCTACACGCAAAGCAACGTCACTGGCCGAAGGCGGTGGGATCTGCTCAAGCAAATAAAGAAAGAAAATCAAGGGTAGGATAAAAACGAGCCCGGTAATAAAAGGCAAAAACCAATCACTGATATTGAACGATAGCTGCAATGTTTTTGCAATACTCTTTACAAAACCAGAAGAAAAAATAAAGCTCACCGCCAGGGCAGCACCGATAAAGTCAGAGGTCTTGCGGCCTTCCACATAGGTAAAAATGACGCCCCAGATCATGCCAAGCGGAAAGCCATTGATGAACAGGAAAATAATATTATAAGGCGCGGGCGTAACTGCAAAAATCAATAAAGCGATCCATGCAACCGACACCAACAGAAGGATCAATTTAGCACGCCCGATTCTTTTCAGCTCCGCAATAAATTTGATCCCGTAAAACTTGCTCAGCATGTAGCCAAGTACCTGCGCAATAATAAGTGCATCTTTGTAGGGTAACCCGAACACGCCTGGAGCGCCGGTATATTCACTTACGGTAAACGGTTTTCTAAAAGCATACACCAGCGCATAACTGAAAAAAGTAACCACTGCAGCCATTATAGCTGCGAACGATTCGCGATGCTTACTTTTTACAATGGCATTTGTGAGACCAGACAATTTTATAAAATTAAGGACGGCAACTGATCGAGCGAGTTGATTACATAGTCAGGCTTGCATTTCAACAACTCTTCCTTCGTATAGGCACCCGTGGTAATACCAATAGTTACGCCACATCGTGCGTTTTGCCCTTCTTCAATATCCACCTGCGTGTCACCAATTTTTGCAACTTGCTCTGGTGAAGTAATGTGCAATTTTTCCCTGAGCTTATCAATCATGAAAGCGGCTGGCCGGCCTTCGGGTACCTCATCACTGCAAATTACCTCATCTATGAATTCGGCTTTGTCCCATCCCAGTCTTTGTAGAATCGGGGTAGTAATGGCCCTTGTGAAGCCCGTGTTCAGCGCAACTTTTACTTTTTGATCTTGTAACTGTTTGAAAGTTTTTTCGGCAAAAGGCAAGGCTTCTACGTTTTCATTCTCCTCATAAAACTTCACCATTTGCTGAGTGAAGTTATCATGGATGCTTTCAATAAAATCTTCGTCTGATT
>JBBQSI010000124.1:0-8455 GCA_038213975.1 Chitinophagales bacterium | reverse complement strand
CGACGAGGTTTTTGGCAAATGCAACAATCCTTCTTTTCACGGTCACAATTATGAAATGGAAGTTAAGGTGACAGGTGTGCCCGACCGACGCACGGGATTTGTGATTGATCTTAAAAAGCTCAGCGATATCATCAAAGACTTTGTGATCGAAAAATTTGATCATAAAAATTTAAACCTGGATCTAAAAGAGTTTAAAGATCTGAACCCAACTGCGGAAAATATTGTAATCGTGATCTACAATATTCTCAGGGAAAAAATAGACCAATCTCTTGGCTTACAGGTACGGCTATACGAAACGCCGAGAAATTTTGTAGAATATCCTTCATCATAAAAAAAATACAGGATGGCATATACGAAAAATGAGGCTTACGACCAGGAAACGACAGAAGGCCTTATAAAAAATTACAGGGAAGCGATCGAGTTGATAGGAGAAGATCCGGATAGGGAAGGATTGTTGAAAACGCCGGAGCGGCTCGCAAAGGCCATGCAGTTTTCCACGCAGGGCTATCTCCAGGATGCGAAAGAGATTTTAAATTCTGCGAAGTTTCACGAAGACGTGAGTGAGATGATCGTGGTAAAAGATATTGAGTTGTACAGCATGTGCGAACATCACATGCTTCCATTTTTTGGGCGGGCGCATATTGCCTATATTCCCAATGGCTGGATTACCGGGCTGAGCAAACTTGCAAGGGTGGTGGATGTATTTTCAAAACGCTTGCAGGTGCAGGAGCGTCTGACTACGCAGATATTGGATGCGATCGTGGAAACACTCAATCCTTTGGGTGCAGCAGTCGTGATAGAGGCCGCACATCTGTGCATGATGATGCGTGGTGTACAAAAACAGAATTCCGTGACAACGACCTCTGCATTTTTTGGAGAGTTTGAAAAGCAACCAACGCGTCATGAATTTATTAGCCTCATCCAGGCAGATCTTATAAAGAGAAGATAATATGAAACAAGCATTTGTTTTCCCCGGGCAAGGTTCGCAGTTCGCCGGCATGGGAAAAGAATTATTTGAAACAAATGAAGCTGCGCATGAACTTTTCGAATGCGCTAATCAACAACTCGGATTCTCAATAACTGACATCATGTTCAGCGGTAGTAAGGAAGAATTAAAACAGACAAACGTAACGCAGCCGGCTATTTTTTTACATTCAGTCATTACTTATATCACCTTGAATCCCGGCTTACCGGACATGGTAGCCGGACATTCCCTTGGAGAATTTTCCGCGCTTGTTGCAAATGGTGCCCTTCAGTTTGGTGACGGCCTGAAACTCGTTTCTATCAGGGCTAATGCCATGCAAAAAGCTTGCGAGACCAATCCGTCTTCAATGGCCGCTATTCTTGGTCTTGACGATGTGCAAGTGGAAGAAGTGTGCAGCAGTATCGAGCATGAGATTGTGGTGGCTGCAAATTATAATTGTCCCGGACAGGTTGTGATTTCCGGTAGCACCGCAGGTGTGGAGGAAGCCTGTGAACTTTTAAAAAATGCGGGTGCTAAGCGGGCACTTATGTTGCCTGTCGGCGGCGCCTTTCATTCACCGCTCATGCAACCGGCAAAAAAAGAACTTGCCAATGCGATACAATTGACGCACTTTTCCTACCCACGTTGTCCGGTATATCAAAACGTAGTTGCAAAAGCTGTTTCAGATCCGCTTGAAATAAAAGACAATCTTGTTTCCCAGCTTACGGGACCGGTGATGTGGACACAGTCGGTTGAACAAATGATCGCTGACGGCGCCGGTAATTTCATTGAAGTTGGACCAGGGAAAGTGCTACAGGGCCTCATCTTGAAAATTGATAAGAGCGTGCAGGTATCGGGCCTCAGCTAACCCGGTTGCTTGCGCTAATTTCAGGAGGGCAGTGACTTTTCGGAAAGTTGTTTTCAGCAATATTTCTTTATTTTCATTGCAAAGCTTTCCATTTGTCTCAATCACTTTTTCGTAAAAAGTCAGTGCCTGCTATTCTGAAAGAAGCTAAGGCAGGACTGACAGATGGTCACGGCCACACAGAAACACTCAACCGAGTTTTAACGGTAAAAGACCTCACTTTCTTTGGTATCGCAGCCGTCATTGGCACCGGCGTTTTTACCGCCATCGGCTCAGCCAGTTTTCATGGTGGCCCGGCAGTATCCATTCTTTTTGTGATCACTGCCATCGCTTGTGGTTTCGCGGCGTACTGCTATGCCGAGTTTGCCTCCACAGTCCCTGTTTCGGGCAGCGCATATACGTACTCGTATGTCGCTTTCGGCGAGCTGTTTGCCTGGATCATTGGCTGGGATTTGCTCATGGAATATGCAATCGGAAATATCGCTGTCGCCATTTCCTGGAGCCAGTATTTCGTGCGGGTGCTGGAAGGTTTTCACATTCATATGCCGGGCTGGCTTGCCACAGACTATTTTTCGGCAAAGAGTGGCTTTCTGCGAGCTGTGGACGCTGGTGGAGCAAGCGCCCTTTCAACAATGGATGCTACTGTCCAAAGGGCCTACACTGCGTGGACTACTGCGCCGGAAATTGGCAGCCTGAAATTGATCATGAATATTCCCGCGCTGATGATTGTAGCCCTCATCACCTATATCGCCTATATCGGTATGCGGGAATCCAAAAGAGCCAATAATATATTCGTTTATATTAAACTTGGGGTAATCCTGCTCGTTATAGTCGCCGGTGCTTTTTATGTAAATCCTTCAAACTGGCACCCGTTTATGCCGAACGGATTTTCCGGTGTATTGAGTGGGGTGTCCGCTGTATTTTTTGCTTATATCGGCTTCGATGCAATTTCTACAACAGCGGAAGAGTGTAAAAACCCTCAACGGGATCTGCCGAAGGCGATGTTCAACACCCTTATTATTTGTACTTCACTCTATATTGTGCTCGTGTTAGTATTGACAGGCATGACGAACTACACCAGCCTGAATGTGGCCGACCCGCTGGCATTTGTTTTCAGTAACCAAAATTCACCAACAGCTAACTGGATCGCCGGCATCATTTCAGTGAGCGCCATTTTCGTAATAGCTTCTGTTCTGCTGGTGTACCAGCTCGGGCAGCCGAGAATATGGATGAGCATGAGCCGCGATGGATTATTGCCAAAAGTCTTTTCTAAAATTCACCCAAAATACCAAACGCCATCTTTTTCAACAATTCTTACGGGGTTGGTTGTCGGCATTCCCGCTTTGTTTATGAACCTTGATATCGTAATAGCGCTAACGAGCATCGGAACCTTGTTTGCTTTTGTGCTGGTGTGCGGCGGTATTCTTGTTATACACCAAAGGCCCGACCGGCCAGAGTCGAAATTTCGCGTGCCGCAAATCAGTGGAAAGTATATAGTGCCATTGTTATGTCTTGCAGGCATAGTTTCCACCATTTGGTTTTTGCCTGATCATTTCCTCTTTTTAATAACGGAAGAAGGTATTCCCATGTTAGTCTTTTGGATTGTGGCGATCACAATTTCTGCGTTGTCGTTTGTCAAAAACCTTACATTGATACCCGTCCTGGGTTTATTGAGTTGCTTCTACCTGATGGCACAGGAGAGTCATACCAATTGGTACCGGTTCTTGATCTGGCTGGCCATCGGCCTCGTCATTTATTTCTTATATAGCAGAACGCACAGTAAACTTGCTGACCCCCCGGCCTTAAGCACAAAGGAGCCTTCCTAAAGGCTTTATCTTTGTATAATGAAATATCAAATCGGTGATACGGTGTTGTTGCTGCATTCCAGTGAGGAAGGAGAAGTGGTAGAAATATTCAATGAAAAAATGGTGTTGATTGATGTTGAAGGCGTACGCTTCCCTGTATACACTGACCAGATTGACTTTCCGTATTTCAAAAGATTTACTGAGAAAAAAGTAGTTGCGGATAAGAAGAAAAAACAATTTATTGATGATGTGAAACCTGAAAAGAAAACTTCGAAATATAAAGTTTCGTCAGGCACGTGGGTCATCTTTTTGCCGGTATTTGACAAGGACGTGTTTGATGATGACGTTGTAGAAAACTTTAAAATATACCTCGTCAATCAAACCGGAGACCCTCTCAATTTCAATTACATCCTTCGCTTTAGTGGCGTTTCGGATTTCGAACTTTCCAACACCTTGCTCCCGTACGGCGATATCTATTTGCATGATGTGCCGTTCGAAGACATGAATGATGCGCCGCGTTTTGATTTTATATTTTCACTCACAGAAAAAAATAAAAAACGGGAAGATCATTATGAAGCTTCGCTTAAAATAAAAGCCAAGCAGCTTTTCCAAAAGATTGAAGAAATGCGGATGAAGAACGAGGCTTTTTTCTCCTACCAGCTTTATGAAACTTATCCGGACCGGATCGTTAATAATTTTCCGGATTTTTCAGAAAAATTACCCCTTCTGTTTGATGCTTCAAAAAGAAAGGTGCCACTCGCACCCGCCCGTTCTGTCGTTGACCTGCACATTGAAAAGCTTGCCGACGACTGGAGAGGCCTCGATAATTTTGAAATTCTTTCTTTACAACTTGACACTTTCCAGAAGTATCTGGACCTCGCTGTTGCACATCAACAGCCAAATTTTATCGTCGTTCATGGGCTGGGAACCGGTAAGCTCAGAGATGAGATTCACGAAATATTAAAGACCCGCCACGAAGTAAAGAGTTTCGTAAATCAACACCATCCCGCCTATGGTTTTGGAGCGACAGAGATTTATTTTCAGTATTAATGAATGATGAAGGATGAATGATAAATTCAAAATTCAAAATTTCATTGTTCGTTCCTCGTAATTCCTCATTCCTCACTCCACATTTCTTGTTATGGCTGGAAGATAGACTCGTAACTCGTAATTCGTATTTCGTAATTCATAATTCATAATTCACAATTCTTCATCCATAATTCTATCTTCGTCTGGCTACAAACCGGGTTATCGCTCTGGGCAACCAGGGAGGAAAGTCCGGACAGCACAGAGCAACATACCGGTTAACGGCCGGTCCCGAAGTAAATTTGGGAAGAGAGTCCCACAGAAAATAACCGTTCGCCTAAAGTGAACAAGGGTGAAAACGTGAGGTAAGAGCTCACGATGATAAGAAGTAATTTTTATTATGGGTAAACCTTATGTGCTGTAATGCCATGTAAACCCTGGCTCCGATTCGGAATGAGCTGCTCGCTTATTGTCTGCTTAGCAGGCGCCGGGGAGGGTAGGCAGCAAGACCGTTGCAGTAATGCACCGGCCAGATAAATGATAACCATCCGCTTCGGCGGATACAGAATCCGGCTTACAGGTTTGTAGCTTTTTTTAATTTCATATTATGCATCGAATGTTTTGTGTCCTTCTTTCTGTTGTGCTTTTCATCAATGCCAATGCACAACAGATGCAACGTATTTCAAAAACAGTGTTACAAGACAAGATCAAAAGTGGCTGGGCGGGACAGACAATTGGCGTCACTTTCGGTGGGCCTTACGAGTTCCAGTTCCAGGGCACATTCATCGGCGACTATCAGCCCATTTACATGGAAGACAGCGGTATGATATAAGTTATCAGCACGCCGTTAAAAATATCTTGATGAATGGAGGGAAGGAGAAGGGCAATGATTTCTTGATTCCCGCGAATGCCCCGGTTGTTGTAAAATTTGAAAAAAGTTTTAAAGGCTTGTTTCCACAGAGCCTGCTACGTTTGAATTTTGATAAGCAGGAGAGCGGCGTGACATTTAGATTCAACGGAACAGGCTTTGTTATCAGGGGTAACGTGGTAAAATGGGATTCAGAAGACAATTTTAATTACCAGGCGAACTTGTTAGTAGATGGGAAATTAGTACAGCAGATCGGTCTTCCCGTAAATTATAAAACCCGGAAATACGAGATTGCCTGGCTGAATGACCTGCCGAAAGGCGAACATCAAGTTAGGTTGAAGTACCTTAATTCCGAACCTGCATATCCGGTCAATGTTAATGAAGCAGTGATATATAGTGAAACTGCTGCAACCGGTTTTACTTCACCATGATTTTCAATTTTCCAAAGCGAAGTGACTTTAATCTTGTATTTTGATACCGACAGCTGATTACAGTTGTCAGCACCTTCTGGTTAGAAAAATTGAATTCCTGTATTGATAATAAAAATGCTTTTATGAGAAAATTTCTGTTTGTCCTAAGTTTTTTGTTCGCTGGTCTCGCGCTGGATGCACAAGTGTTAAACCTAAATGCTAAAAGTGATTCGGTAGATTATGACCGTCTTGCCAGCATTGATGAACTGGTAAATAGTTATGTGAAGAATGATTGGGTGAAAGGAGTAGTCACACTCGTAGTAAAAGACAACAAAGTAGTACAATACAAAGGATATGGGAATGCCCGCCCCGGTGCTAATACAGCCCTGCAACCAAATACCCTCTTCAGGATTGCTTCGCAAACAAAAGCGATTACAGCTGCCGGTATAATGATATTGTACGAGCAGGGGAAGTTACTCCTCGATGCTCCGCTCTACAATTACCTTCCTGAATTCCGGAACATAAATGTACTGGACAAGTTCAATGAAAAAGACACCACGTATACAGCGGTGCCGGCTAAACGCCCGATTACCATAAGGGATTTGCTCACGCATTCTTCCGGTCTCGATTACGCTGGTATTGGAAGTGCGAATATGGTTGGAATATATGCAAAGAATGGTCTTTTTGCCGGCTTCAATTTAATGCCGAAAGGTCAAACCCTGAAGCAGGCGATGACGACACTGGCTACACTACCTCTCGTTCATCAGCCAGGTGAAAAATGGACTTACGGGCTGAACTCCGATTTGCTCGGCTATCTCATTGAAGTGATTTCCGGGCAAACCCTCGATGAATTCCTCACCCGAAACATTTTCCAGCCTATCGGAATGGAAGACACCTATTTTAACGTCCCTAAAAGCAAAGGAGACCGGCTGGCGATCGTTTACACCGAAGACTCACTGCATCATATTGTGGCATGGGATAAAGGGAACAATCCCCTCGATGCTGCCTACCCACTTGTCAACAAAACATATTTTTCCGGCGGAGCAGATCTTACGTCTACAGCGCTGGACTATGCAAAGTTTTTGCAGATGTTTTTAAACCAAGGCATGTATAATGGTCATCAAATTTTGTCGCGGAGAACGATTGAAATGATGACCACTAACCAATTGCCTTTCCATTTTGACGGCACCAATGATTTCGGCCTCGGCTTTGCAATTGTTACCGAAGCAGGCGCCGCAAAAGATCCACGGCGGGAAGGAAGTTTCGCCTGGGGCGGATATTTCGGGACTACTTATTGGGCCGATCCAAAATCAAACCTTATCTGCCTCATCATGACCCAACAAATACCGAACAGTCACGGAGATTTGAGCACACTGTTCAAGAACATGGTATATGCCAGCCTTAAGTAACGGATCTTCTTAGCGACAAATTTCGGTTTCGTCTCAACTGATTGCCATTTCGTCTCATCTTAACAGTTATGCTATCCTGATGCAGGGAAACCTGCTACTTTTACTGGATGAAACTTTCTTCCAGGAAATGGTTGATCATTTTGTTGCACACCGGATTTTGGGTGTTATTATTCTTTCTTCCTTATCTGTTGCGCCCGTCCCATGACACTGCGCAGCAAAAGAATGCAGCCCGCGAGGCTGGCTATTTCTATAATTATATTATCAATTTTACCTCATGGATAGCAATTTTTTATTTTAACTCCTATTTCCTCTTACCCAGGTATTTAAATAGGAAACGCTACGGTCAATACTTCCTGGTGCTGGTCCCCCTTTTGCTGTTTATGTTTGGAGTCAATTGGTTAAACTTTCATTTTTTTCTGCCCGATGCGAAGTTTACGATGCGCGGATATATCGCTTTCTACTTTCTGCCCGTCCTTTTCATCCTTTCCGTCAGTACTGCTATCACCACGTTTCAGAAGCAGTTGGTGGTTGAAAAATTAGCGCGTCAGCGGGAGAATGCAAATCTAAAGACCGAACTTTCCTTCCTGCGCTCGCAGATCAGCCCGCACTTTATGTTTAATGTGCTCAACAACATGGTGGCGCTGGCCCGAAAAAAATCTGATCTGCTCGAGCCGTCCCTCTTCAAGCTTTCCTCCCTGCTGCGCTACATGCTATATGAAACCCATGAGGAATTGGTGCCGCTGGAAAAAGAAATCGAATACGTGCGTAATTACATCGACCTGCAGATGCAACGCTTTGGCAGTAAAGTGGAGGTTTGTACTGACTTCGATGTCCAGAATCAAAATTCTATGGTTACTCCGATGCTTCTTATTCCTTTCGTGGAGAATGCTTTTAAGCATGGCACGGGGATGCGACATAAAGGCGAGATAAAAATTAAACTGGACTGCAGCGGTGAAAGCCTTGATTTCCTGGTGAGCAACCAGTATGACGAATATGGCGGCCAACAGAAAGATAAAGACTCTGGAATAGGCTTGCAAAATGTAAGAAGAAGGCTGGCTTTACTTTATCCGAACAAGCACAAACTTTCCATTAAAAAACACGAAGGCTT
>JBBQSI010000123.1:0-8498 GCA_038213975.1 Chitinophagales bacterium | reverse complement strand
ATTATCTCAGGAATCTTGCAACCGCCTCCCTCTTGTTTGCCTTATGTACGGGTTGCGGAACTGCCAGGAAAATATCGGGCTGGGCGAAGGAGGACATATTGAATGATCCGGCCCTGGTGAATGCACATGTTGGATTGAGTGTGCTAGATCCTAAAACAAATGAATTTCTCTATAATTACCAGGGAGATAAATACTTCGTGCCGGCAAGCAATACAAAAATCGTTAGTTGCTATGCAGCCATGAAATTTCTTGGAGATAGTTTACCAGGAGCGCTGGTGGCTGAAACCGCTGATACCTTGTTTATTTTTCCAACAGGTGACCCTACACTACTGCACGCAGATTTTCCAACCCATCCAGTGCTTGAGTTGATGAAAAAGACGACAAAGCCAATTGCCATCAGCACAGAAGGATGGGATGACGAACGCTGGGGAAATGGATGGTCCTGGAATGACTACCGGTATTATTATATGCCGGAACGCAGTCCTATGCCGCTGTATGGAAACATAGTTACGTTACGGAACCGCATCAATCAGCTATCAGTGGTTCCCTCCTACTTTAAAGAGGGAATAGCTACTGAAACAGGAATCAAAACGACAGACTTTCCCACTCGCATCAGCCGCGGTATATCCAACAACAACTTCAGGATATCAGGTAGTGATTCGGCAGAGGATTTTACAGAAACACCCTTTGTCACCAGCGACATGCTCACGCTGCAGCTACTCGCCGACACATTAAATAGGCCTGTATTTCTAACGCACCGTAAAAAAGATGAATTTTCAAAAATTGATACGGTGCGCTCCCAACCTGTGGATTTATTTCTTAAAAACCTGATGTACAGAAGTGATAATTTTTATGCGGAGCAAACACTGTTAATGATTTCCAATATGATGTTTGGAAAAATGAACGACCGGTTGGTTATTGATACGCTGCTAAAAACAGCGCTGTCAGATCTCCCACAAGCCCCCTCCTGGGCCGATGGCTCCGGGCTGAGCCGGTACAATCTCTTTACTCCACAGGATTTTGTAACCATTCTTAAAAAGATGCACCAGGAATTTGGCATAGAGCGAATGAAAAAAATTTTCGCTACCGGCGGCAGTGGCACCATCTCAAGCTATTACAAGCAGGACAGTGGATATGTATATGCGAAAACAGGTACACTTACGGGAGTAGTTGCGTTGAGTGGATTTATCATCACCCGGAAAGACCGTTTACTTCTCTTTTCAACCCTGGTAAATAACCATAAGAGTACTGTCACGCAGGTGCGTGGTGCCGTAGAAAAATTCATCCTGCAGTTGCGCCGAAATTACTGATTTCAGGCGGTTCATTCTTAAGCCATCTGTTTGCCGCCAACAACAATAAGGCGACAATAATAAAAGACAGCATTACAAAAAAGCAATTTAAAGTGACGGCCGGGTAGCCGAGGCGCGAGACATCCGTAAATGGATATGGGTAAAATCCGGAAGAGGCTCCGCGAATTAAAATGTAGACGAAGTAAGCAAAAGGATACACCAACCAACGGGCTACTGTTGAAAGAGTGAAAATAGTTTTTGATACGCATCCCATCCAATAACCAATCATCAGTATTGGAATCACTGTATGCAACATTTCGTCGATCAGCCGTTGAAAGCCCACCGGCGCCCACTGAAACCTAAGAATAAGGTTATACACGAGGCCAACGATGGTAATGTACAGGGTGATCGCAGTCAGTTTTTTTGCACTTAAATAATCCCTCCCTTTCAGCAGCAATAATGTAACGGCCAGGGCTACCAACAGATTAGTGAGGATTGTAAAAAAAGAAAAGTAGCGAATGATCGTTTCCGGTATAGAGGCAACGCGATTTTGTATAATCAGGTAGAACTGCCCGGCAAGTGAATACCAGCCAAGGCAAGCAAGAATAACCAACCAGGTCTTCCTGTATCGGACGTCCACTTTATTCATCTGCATGCTTTTTGGTGCTTCCGGTTCCCTTATCCTTTAATTTTTCCAGGTGAGCTTGTTTGACGGGGTCACGCCTGATCTTACTGAAACGGGTATGATATTTATGCGAACTGAGAAATTGCAGCTGACGTTCATTCCATTCATCTTCATCTTTAATCATCGAATAAATTTTCAGCTCGTTGAATAATGATGTGGAAATTTTATTAAAGTCTTTTCTTCCCAGGTAATCAAGGTCTGCGTCGCAAATAATTTTTTCCAATTTCGTCGATGGCTTTTGGGGGATAGCGGTTGCCAGGATCAATTTACACACAACATCAATTTCCCTGGTGGTAAAATCAAAGCCTGGTAAAAATTCTTTTGCCAACTCACAACCATAGCTTTCGTGGTTTTCGTAAACTTTTATAAAGCCGGCATCGTGATACAGTACCGCAATCCGTAACAGGCGGAGTTGAGTTGCTGACAAGTGTTCTTCTTTTGCAATCGTTAGTGCTGCATCCAGCACGTCAAGCGTATGATGTACCCCGTGGTAGTAAAGATGTTCCGGAATTTCGGTGATCAATTTTTTTAGGATAAATTTTTCCGCAGCAGAAAATTTCCTTGAGTTCCCGATTTTTTTTATGATTTCCTGTTGTGACATTGGACCTGGCTAAAAAGAAAAATCACTTTTTTCATTTAAGATACAATTGCGGGGCGTTTATGCAAGATTTTTTTCCCGGGGCAATGCCCTTCTTCTAAAATAAATATACAAAGGTGCGCCACTTATCATCAATATAATGCCAAACAACGTTTCTTTTGGTAGGATTATTATCGTATTAATCAGCAGAACTATTGAAAAAATAATGATAAATACCGGCACCACCGGGTAGCCGGGAACCTTGACACAGATCGTTTTATTGCGCTTCATTTTGATAAGAGCCAGTGCGACGAGTATAAAATCCGGCAAATATCACCATGTTAGTGAGCATATCGAATGTGCCTGCCTGGGGAAAAATATAAGCAATCGCCGCAACGGAGGCGCTGCCAAGTATTGTGAAAGCTGTCCACCCATAAAAAAAAGCAATGAAAGGACCGAAAGCAAGGCGCAAATATTCGTAGATACCGCCTGAATCTTCTGTTAGGTTCGAAAGCCCTGCTACTATAAAGGCACCACACATTGAGATGAGGCCGGCAACTACCCAGGCTGCAAGCAGGTATCCTTCACTCAGGCCCGATGCAGCCATCGGAGCAATCTTTTTGAACACACCTGAACCAATCATAATTCCGGCAACAACAAGTATGCTTGCCCGCAAGCCCAATACCCTCCGCAGTGAAGCGGGCGTTCTCAGCCCGGATCGCGCTGCCCTACTCATTAAAAAGAAAGGTGTTCATGCACTTGAGGAGTAAATAATCATTTTGAAGATTTCAGTCATTTGGGTTTCCAATCCGGGAAACGGCCCGGTGTATATGGAGCGTGATTATTTTCGAGCAGACGTTCAAGTTGTTTCACACGGCCGTCCAACATCTTCAGCGCCTCGTACTGTGGAGCAAATTCTTTGATGGCATCCAGGTAAGAGTTTTGAAAAGTGGTGGTAATGCCGGAAGTTGAACTTACCAGGTTGTCCATTACTGACGATACACGACTGTATATGGATGGTGGTAAATCAAATTCGCGTCCTGACATTACGGGATCGCCAATAAGCTTTTTTCTAATCTCATTCAATTGATTTTCCAGTTGTACTATCTGCCCAAGCACGGAGTCATTTACTGCCGGAGTACTAAGCACGGCTTGCCGCAGGTATTTGAATTTCTCTACGAGCTCTCCCGAATACCGGACACTACCATTCACCGCTTTATACAGAGCAGCAGTTTTTTCACCAAACTCATACATTACTTTTTTATCGCCGGCCGGCATTGAGTGCATATTCAGCGCTTCCACTTCGAAAGATCCTGATGAATCGAGCCGGGTGATTCTACCATTTTCCACTTTACTCATGATAGCAGAATACTTACCGGGCAACACAAAGATGCCTTGGGGTCGCGAAGAGAAAACATTTTCTGCATCCAGGGGAGTAATGTTGACTGCCTGTGGCGCATCAGTACGTAGATCCCAGGTGATCCTGGATAGTCCTTTTTTTGTCGGTGCCTGAAGTTGCCGAACGGCCTCGCCCTTTGCATCGGTGACAGTGAACAATAAGTAAGGCTCTTTTTCCTCATCTTCCTTTCGCAGGGAATCAAACGAGGGATAGTAAGGCGGAAGGTTTTTGCTCACTTGTGTTTTTTCAAATTCGCGACGTTGTTCTTTCAACGTCTTAATATCATTTTTCAGGTAATAAGTGATGATGGCACCGGGCGCGGGATTGGGTGTGTTCCAAAAACTTTCGCCCTGGAAGCCCTTACCTCTCACACCAAGCGGATACACTTCTGCGTACATCAGTGTTTTGCGTGGCGTAGCTACGAATGCTTCCTTGTCGAGATCCGCTTTCTTTAAAGACTGCAGAATTGTGTAATCGTCCAGTACATAAAAACCACGCCCGAAGGAGGCAAGCACAAGATCGTTATCACGTTGCTGGATTTCCATATCGCGGATGGCCTCAGTGGGAAGCCCTGCCTTTAAGCGATTCCACTCCCTGCCCCCGTTGATGGAAAAATATGCGCCGAATTCTGTTCCGCAAAAAAGCAAGTCCGGGTTTTTGTGATCTTCGGCAATGCAATACACCGAACCTCTCTCAGGTAAATTGTTTTGCATCGGTTGCCACGTTTTTCCACGATCAGCGGTCTTGAAAAGATAGGGTTTGAAATCACCATAACGGTGTTGATTAAACGCAGCGTAAGCTACATCTGTACTATGTGATGAAGCTATTACCTGGTTCACATATGTTTGCACAGGCACGCCGGAAATATTGTCAATTTTGCTCCAGTTTTTTCCACCATCTGATGTTAGGTGAATGAGCCCGTCATCAGTACCGGCATATAAAATGTTTGGGTCCTTGGGTGATTCAGCAATGGTTGTCACTTGCCCGTAATGATCAGTGGATTGGTTTTTTGCGACAGCATCTATACTCCAAACCCTCCCCATTACCGTTAGTTTATTCCTGTCCAGCCCACGGGAGAGATCAGGGCTGATTTCCCGCCAGGAGTTTCCCTGGTCGTCTGTCCGAAAGACTTTATTGGAGGCAAAGTACAATCGCTTATGATCATGTTTGGAAATAAGCAAAGGCGCATCCCAATTCCAACGGTAAGGTTCTTCCCCTGAAGCTTCAACCGGCTTCAATTTCAGCATTTGCCCGGTTTTACGATCATATCTCACCAGCCCGCCATATTGCGATTGAGCATAAATGATGTCAGGATTTTCATAGTCCACCTGTGATTCAAAACCATCACCGGTACTCGTGAAGAACCAATCGCTGTTTACAATTCCATTGCCACTGATTGTGCGGGAGGGACCGCCAAGGCTAAAGTTGTCCTGCGTGCCACCATAAACGAAATAAAAAGGATAACTGTTGTCAAGGGCAACTTTATAAAACTGCGTGAGTGGAAGATTAGATTTGAAATCCCAGAATTTGCCTCCATCAAAACTTTCATATACACCTCCATCGCACCCGACTAGCATGTGGCTGGTGTTCGCGGAATCCACCCAAATAACGTGGTTGTCGACGTGCTTACTATGCTCCCCCAAATTCTTAAATGTTTTGCCACCGTCTTCGCTCACTTTGAGATAAGTATCCATCGCAAAAACCTTGTCGACATCCCGTGGGTCACAAAAAATTTCCTGGTAATAATTTCCAGAAGTCGAGAAGTCGCTGCGCTTTTGCCAGCTGGCGCCCCTGTCTGTTGAAGCGAAGAAACCGCTCTTATCATTTGCCGCTTCTACAATGGCATAAATAAGATCAGGATCTACCGGGCTGATCGCGAGTCCGATTCTGCCCAGGTCAACCTCCGCCGGTAAGCCTTTCATGATTTTTGACCAGGTGGCGCCACTATCTGTACTCTTATAAATCGCACTCTCCGGGCCACCACCAATATAGGTGAAGACCTTACGCTGACGCTGATGCGCAGTTGCATAAAGCACATTGCCCTGCCGGGGATCCAGGTGGATTTCGTTAAAGCCGGTGTATTTGCTGACAGACAAAATCTTTTTCCAGGTGTTCCCTCCATCGGTTGTTTTGTAAATTCCCCGGTCACCACCATCACTCCAGAGCGGGCCGTAGGCCGCCACGTATACAACAGCAGGATTATTAGGATCAATCGCAATCATCCCGATGTGCTCCGACTCTTTTAACCCAACATTCTTCCAGCTTTTGCCACCATCTTCACTTTTATAAATGCCATCACCGTAGCTAACTGAGCGCTGATTGTTATTTTCTCCGCTGCCAACCCAAATTACATTCGAATTTTGCGGATCGATAGCGATACATCCAATAGAGAAAGTCGGCTGAGCGTCGAAGATTGGTTCGAAAGTAATGCCTGAGTTAATCGTTTTCCAGACACCGCCGGCCGCCGCAGCGACATAATATTCCGAATTATTTTTTGGATTGACCGCTATGTCTACGACGCGACCGGAAGTAATAGCCGGGCCAATATTGCGGAAGGCGAGCCCCTTAAAAGTGGTGTCATCAATCTGCTTAACAACTGCAGGCTGTTTTGCGTTTTTTTTTTGCGGGAAGGCTATACTGGTAACAAGCGCAAATATTACCAGGATAATAAACCGGGGTATTAACATCGATGTGGAGAATTTTATAGTGTTAAATGTAAAATCATTTTCCATGGGGAAATAATTTTTTACGCCGGCGGTTGAGTTTTTAGAAGTTGAAAATCACCTTACATGCTTAAGTTTGAATTCTAAAATCAATGATGATGGATATCAACAGAGAGATTGAAGATTTGCGAAAAGATTATCAGCTCAAGACGCTGGAAGAAAATGAAGTAGATAAAGATCCCATCGAACAGTTTGAGAAATGGTGGAACGAAGCTGTTAATAGCAAGTTGCCCGAGCCAAACGCCATGACGCTGGCGAGTTGCAATAATGAAGGCAAACCTTCTGCCCGTATAGTACTCCTGAAAGGCTTTGACAGCGAAGGCTTTCGCTTCTACACAAATTATAATAGCCGAAAGGCCAGCAACATTGAGGACTGCCCCGCTGTAGCGATGGTGTTCCTATGGAAAGAATTAGAGCGGCAGGTACGCATCGAAGGTTTCGCGGAAAAGCTCGATGAAAAAGAAAGCGATGAATATTTTAGATCACGGCCACGTGCCAGCCGCATCGGCGCCTGGAGTTCGCCCCAGAGCATGGTGATTGAAAGCCGCGAATTGCTCAACGAAAATGTAGACCGGTATAATAGAGAGTTCCCGGGTGAAAGAATTCCGAGACCGGAAAATTGGGGGGGGTACTTAGTGCAACCTGTCTTAATAGAATTTTGGCAGGGCCGCAGGAGCAGGCTCCACGACCGGATCCAATACACTTTGCTACCCGATCACAATTGGAGGATTGACAGGCTGGCCCCCTAAACTATTTCCCTGCTGCTGCTGTTTCTTTTTTTGCCTTTGCATTGCGATTAGCAGCGGTTGGCCTCGCTTTACCGTTAGATCCTTTGAATATTTTTCCTTTCTTACTTCTCTTATCTCCTTTACCCATGATTTGTTTTATTACTTCAGTAGATGTATAAAATAGAAAAGCAAGATACAACATGTGCATCTTGCTTTAAATAACTTTTTCGAAATCAGATTTTCGATGAAAGCTCCTTTCCAGCTTTGAATTTAGCAACTTTCTTTGCTTTGATCTTGATCACAGCGCCGGTTTGTGGATTACGTCCATTGCGTGCTGCTCTCTTACTAACAGAGAAAGTACCAAAGCCAACAAGAGTAACCTTACCGCCACCTTTTAAAGTTTTAGTAACTGCCTCGACAAAAGAATCTAAACCTGCATTTGCCTGGGTTTTGGTTATTCCTGCATCATCAGCCATCTTGGTGATTAATTCAGCTTTGTTCATAAATATTTTTTATTTGATTTTTTAACAGTGACAAATATAGAGGCTTTTTTATTCCGACAAATTTTTTTTAAATTTTTTTACGCCTGGATATTCTCTGGAACCCGCAGGCAGCAAGGATTTTGATGAAAGTTTCAAGAATTTAATCTGTAAAATTTACGTGTGTGAATCGGGTGAAAAGCTTTACCGGCGCAGGTTTCAGGCTTAACATTTGCAATCCGCTTCAGTAAAGGCTTTCAGCGTTTGGCATTCATCAAAGACTACTCGTTTTATTCACAATTATTTTACAGCCTCCAGCCTTGTAGCAAAAGATAAAACGCTACTTCCAAATCTTGCAGCCATTTCCTCAATAATGCCATTGTGATGAAGCCGTATGAATTCGTTGCAATCTTCCAGGTTCTGTGCAAAAAATTGTACTACAAACGTTTTATCAGTCGCTTCATCCTGGTCGGGTAAGTGAAACAATTTGCTGGATTGAAACAGGCCGGTCTTCATCACGGCCGGAATGCAAAATTCCAGGAGGCATGCGATCCATTCTTTTCTGCTTCGTTGCTTACCAGGCATGTAAAATCATAAATGATCATTACAGATTAATTT
>JBBQSI010000122.1:0-8500 GCA_038213975.1 Chitinophagales bacterium | reverse complement strand
CCCTGGCCATAAGTCAGCGTCAGAAAATCATTTCGAAACGTTTTCATTTTTCCTGCGCTGTCTCTGGCAAATAAAAAATGTGGCTCCCACATCAACCCCGGCTCCCACTTGAAAGTACGGTCACGATTGCTTAACACAAGCTTAGCCCCGACACTGAAGGACGGCACGAAATAATTTTTATAGTTCTGGATATTCACTGCCACATAACCTTCCACCATGTCTCCAGAACTTGCTTTGGTAAAACCCTTTGGCTTATCAGCGGAAATTGTTTTGTCTTTTGCCAGGTAATGTGAGCTGGTTCCAAGTATCAGCGGCCACCGGTTATCGACTTCAGCCTGGAGCGTTTCAATTTTTTCTTTTAATGGGCCATTCATATAATCCATCAATTCACTAAGCTTGTTCAAATTAAACACCAGGTGATAATAACGTGGTTTTGTCAGGCTGATCTTTTGCGAAGCCTTCAGGGGATCGGAGATTACGCCGGTAATGTTTATCGTGTCTTGGGCGATTTTTAATCCTGAAAGGCCATCATCAGTCACGAGGTAATTTTCGCCCTCCGGCTGGAACTGTTGCAGCCTGATTTTTTTTCTCCCCCGGCCATCAACGGCATAATCAATGCGCTTCGATGTCAGCGGATCAGCAAGGGAATCTTTTAACGGCGTAATATCGTCAATGAATACACGCAGAAGTGAATCGATATTGGAGATCTTTTTCAGGTCATTGATATCCGTAAGTTCTATTGTCAGTTTGTTGCCCTTGTCCAGGTCCAGGTAAAACCGCCTGTGGATGATCACATCGTCCGGCACGTGGTATGCTTTATCTGCCGGATCGTTCGATTGGGCGCAAAGGTTTGGAAGGATGCTTATTACAAGCACCAGCACATTAATAATCTTTTTCATTTTAATTTAGTTTGGAGAATTTTTCGTTGAAAGAATTGGGAAGCCTAACCTGGCATTTGGCAGAGATGGATCAGTATAAATTTCCTGTTTCCCGAATTTTAATTGAAAAGAATGTCTGTCCGTTTTACCAGCAGTAATGACTGGTTGAGGCATGTCGCCTAATTCGTTGATATGTACCACCGGCAGTTTTCTTCTGGCAGCAACAGTTGAAGCCACATTAACAAGCGGTTCCGGCAAGTTTTGAATGGAATCACTTTTTTCTAGTGGTGGAGTTGTCGTTATAATTATTGCTTTCACTCCTGGTTTGATTCTTTCATTGGTAACAACAGGCTGCGTTTTTTCCTGGAAAATTTTCACCCGCACAACAGATTTTATTTCCGGCCGTGTTTCTGCTGCAGGGCTTTTTGAATCGGCAGGCGCTGGAATTATTTCCGGTGAAATTATTTTTTCAACCGGCAAATTTTTCTCACCTTTTTCTACCAACATATTCTCCTTTTTCAAGGGCGAAAACCAAACAAGGAATAATATTGCAATGAAAGAGGCTGCTGCCACATAGAGCCAAAGCATTTTCTTTCCTTTCTTTTGTTGCCGCCTGTTTTGCAACTTTTCCCAGGCACTTTCTTTATCGAAGGGTTGTCCTGGTAAAGAATCCAGTTCGTCAAGCCGGTGTTTCCACGGCTGCTCTTTATTGGGATTGTCGCTTTGCATAATCATTATCGGTTTGTACCAACATTTTTTGTAATAAAACTTTTGCTTTACTCAACTGGGATTTCGAAGTGCCTTCCGCAATGCCAAGCCGGTCAGCAATTTCCTTGTGGGGCATTCCTTCAATAACATATAAGTTGAACACTGTGCGATAGCCAACGGGCAGTTGCACTATCAACTCAAATATCTCCGCAGCTGATAAATTATCCAGCGCTTCTGCAGGCAGGGCAATATCTTCGGCCTCTGCCTCGGTTACTATGTTGAAAACATTTTTCTTTCGCAGGAACATGAGACATTCGTTGATCATAATTTTTTTCAGCCAACCATACAAAGCGGCATCGCCCTGGTAATTGAAGGAGGATAAATTTTTAAAGAATTTTAAAAATCCATCAAGCAATAATTCTTCGGCGTCCCCGCTTGCTTTTACATACCGGCGGCAAACCATCAGCATTTTATCCGAAAAATTATCGAACAGGTACTTTTGAGCAGCACTGCTGCCACCCTTCGCCTCCCTGATCAAATCTGCTGTGTTCATGTAAAAATCTGCAAGCTGGTGATTGTTTCTAATTTAATAAATGCCGTTGGTGCAGCTAAGGTTGCCCGATAGAAAGAAATTTTTCATTTTCCGCCAATCAACGAAAACGCTTGCGCAAAAAATTATTGATAAATTAGGCATCTTTCACCATATACGCTGCATAGAAGATTTACGACTGGCTCTTGAAATTCAAAGCAAATAAAGCGAATAGGAAAAATGTTTTCTGCTTATTGCTGACCATCATATTTTGCGGCCTGTTGTTTTCCCAGGTTAATACTATTCCGAAGCCGAATTCATTGGAAGCGGGTGAAGGAAGTTTTCCCATAACTCCGGCAGACTCAGCGTAAATCCGAAATAAGCCTGGCTTTTAACTCATCCGTTTACCCTTCAGCAATTTATTCAATGCATCCTGGAATGATCCGGCGCGGATGATCTCACCCGCATTTACAAAATAAATTTCATCGGCATTTTCAATCGTATTGAGCCGGTGGGCAATGATAATGCGGGTAGTCGTATCCGGAAGTTTATTTAAAATGTCTTCAAGCAGTTGTTCTGTAACCGTATCAATGTTTGCCGTTGCTTCATCAAGGATTAATAGGTCCGGTTTGCGCAACACAGCCCGCATGAATGCAATCAATTGTTTTTGTCCGATGCTCATGTTATCGCCCGATGAAGACACTTTTGCCTGCAACCCATTTTCAAACATGGTTAACAAACCGCCCAGGTTCGCATCCCTGATCACTTGTTCGATTTCACCGTCGGACAAATCTTTGAAGACTTCATTGCCATAGAGAATATTATCCCGTATCGTACCAGTGAAAAGGAATGGTTCCTGCAGGATAAATCCAATTTTTTGCGACCGCTCAGCTTCCGTGTAATTGCGAATGTTCTTCCCGTTTAAAAAGACAGTTCCCTTCGTGGGATCATACAACCTAGCGATGATCGAGGCGGCCGTTGTTTTACCGCCACCAGTCGGGCCGACAAAGGCATAAGTTTTTCCGCGTTCTAACTTTAAAGAGATGTTGTGCAAGATCTCTTCACTGCCTTCGTAAGAGAAATGAACGTTCCTAAATTCCAGCAATGCGTCAGAAGCTTTGTCATCGTTGACCTTCGTCGTATTCACATGAGATTCCAGCGATAGAATTTTGGTAATGCGGTCCCAACCTGCCATGGCCACCTGGAAGTTTGTCCAAAGGGAAGCAAGCTGGCGCAAAGGATTGTAGAAATAGGTGACATACGCAAGGTAGCTTACCAACAGGCCGATGGTAAAACTGCCGGTTGAGATCAAATAGATGCCATACAATAAAACCATCAGTTGGGCAAAACCAGCAAACAAACTGTAGACCGGAAGAAAAACATTATTTACCAGCCCGGCTTTCAGCGCCATTGAATAATTGTGTTTGTTCACCTGGTCAAACCGCTGGCGGAAATAATCCCGCCGGTCGAAGGCGGCGATCACCTTGAAATTGTTCAACCCTTCCTGTATCTCTGAGCTCAAACCACCGACACTCGTTAAGCTGAGCGCATTTTTCTTCCTCACCCATGATCCTGTGAGCTGTGTAAAAACCAGGATGATCAATCCCGGTAGCAGCGCCGCAATGCCGAGCTTAATATTGATAGAGAGCAGGAATATTCCGGCGCCGGTCATCGTAGCAATGCCTCCGATAAACTGCATGAGCGACTGGGAAAAAAAAGAATTGATCTTGTCCGTATCATTGTTCACCCTCGATATCAGGTCACCGGCTTTGTTGGCATTAAAGAAGGCAAGAGGCAGCGATTGCAATTTTTTGAAAATGGTATTACGAAGCGTAAACAACATTCGCTGGCCGATACTTCCCATAAGTTTTGTCTGGAAATAACTGGTGAAAAGACCGATCAAATACATGCCCAGCAAGACGCCGGAAAAAATCAACACGCCCCGGTATATCTTGGTCTGTACATAATTGTCAATCGTGTGGCCAATGATCAGCGGGCCTAAAAGATTCAGTGTTGAATTCAAAATGATTACACCGAATCCTATCAATAGATCTTTTCGCTCATGCGAAATGAGTTTTAGCAAACTCCCCAGCGATGCCAGGGAAGACTTTTTCTTCTTCCCCTCTGCCGGCACATTAAGATTGTAATTCATAATGGCTGGTGCTTTTTTGAGAATTCAATAACTGTACATATTCCGGGCTGGTTGCCGACAATTGCTGGTGTGTTCCGGTTGCAATTTTTTCGCCCTGCATCAGCAGGATGATTTGATCGTATTCTTCTACCGGGGTAATTTTTTGCGTGACGGAAACCAGCGTTAATCCGGGGTAATTGCGTTGAATATTGTCAAGAATTTTTGTCTCAGTCTGGTTATCTACTCTCGAGGTGAAATCATCGAGCAATAAAACTTTCGGATCGAGCGCCAAAGCCCGGGCTAACATGATGCGTTGCTTTTGTCCGCCGGAAAGACTAGTGCCCCGCTCCGAAACAACGGTGTCCAATCCCTGCGGAAGGTTGGTGATAAAGTCTTGCAACTCGGCGGTATCAATGGCTTTCTGCAATGTTTGATTAGTGACGGCTTCACTAAAAGCGATATTGGCACGAATGCTCATATTGAATATGATACTGTCCTGGAAAACAAACCCAACCTGGCGGTGAAACGCCTCGCTGTTATATTCGCCAATGGGTCGTCCGTCATAGGTAATATCGCCTTCCGTTGGTTGCATCAAACCAGTGAGCAGGTAGAGTAACTGCGTCTTACCGGCAGCGGTAGGGCCAATGATAGCAGTACGCGAACCCGGAGCTACGTTGAAAGAGATATTTTTCAAAACGGGCGATTGGCCATACTGCATGTTCACGTCTGTCACCGTTATTTCCCCATGGAGTTTTTCATTCACCGTTCCGGACGCCGTTGGTTCTTCGGCATCGATAATGTTGCTGATCCGTTCGTAGGAAGCAGTTGCCTGGGCGATGACATTGCTCATAAAACCAATGATGAGAATTGGAAAGATGAGCATGGACACATAACTGTTGAAGGCCGCAAAGTTGCCCAGCGTCATGCTGCCGGTTATTACAAAATGACCGCCAAGCGCCAGTATAGCCAGCCCCGCCATGTTTGCTGTGAAAGTGATTACAGGCACAAGGCCGGCGAAGAGGTATAGTATTTTTAACCCATAGTCCCTGGCTTGGGTATTTGCTGCCAGGAATTTTTGATATTCAGGTTGCTGAGAATTGACGACGCGGATAATGGCAGCGCCGAGGATGCTTTCATTAATCACTTTGTTCAGCCAGTCAATCACTGCACGACTTTGAATAAATAGAACCCTCACTTTTTTTAGCACAAAAAAGAAAGTGATACCGATAATTGGAATTGCTGCAATAACACAAAGGGCAAGTTTCCAGTTAATAGTTAACATCAAAACGCTGGCTCCGATGATGATGATGAGTGAAGAAGTGATTGACGCGATTGCCTGCGAGATAAACATCTTTATGGAATCCACATCCGCCGTAAGGTTGGTTAGCAGTTTCGAAGGATTGGCTTCCCCGATGAACGCATAAGATTGTCGCGAAATTTTATCGGCAAGTTTCGTCCGGAGATCACGGGCTACTTTTTCCGAAGCATACGTTTGAAATATGCTTTGCAGGTAGCTGAAAATAAAAATGGCAGTGACGGCGACACCGAATATCCAGAGGACCGGCTTATAGTTAAACGTGCCGGCAGAAAAGGAATCGATCGCCCTGGAAATGATCTTTGGGATAAAGAGATTAATACCATTGCTGAGCAGCGTGAAAAATATCAGTAGGCCTACAATCCCGAGGTAAGGCTTCAGCAGGTGCAGAAGACCCCCCTTCTTCTTTTTCGTTTGCATAAACTTTTGGCAGGAGGGCAATTCAATCAAAGTATAGGTTGTAACCCTGGAATGGATACCCACGCCCCGCAAATATATTTGAAGATTGCGGGAGGCAGCAGGATAGTGCAGAAAATTGGATGGGTGTGAAAAATATGCCGTGTCAGGCTACAGTTTTTCAACTGTTCAGCTAAACATCACCGCAAAGCTCCGGCAAGAAATTCAAGCTTTTCAGGCTGATCTGGCCGGTTCTAATATGGAGTAGGATTTACATCAATGATGTAATATTTATTCTCATCAGATTTCACAACGTCAATGGCTGCAAAATCTAAGCAATAGGCATCGCACAATTTTTGGATATCGCTGAGCAAATCAGCGAATCTTAGATTGTCGCCCTGCACCAATGCATTATCATTTAGGTCGAAGTAGTAGTTGGATCTTCGTTCACGTGTGTGCATTTTTTTTATCAAGCTGCGCTCTACCACCTCTGTCACAACAATTCTATTCAATAGTTTATAGACCCTGTAGCTGCAATCCTCTGCGTTGTTTATGTATTTTTCTACGACCCGGTTTTCATTTTGCCAAACTTCTTTCTTTTATCTCCTTTCTTTTCACAACAGGATATATCACTTCGGTGCTGTATGCTGTTGTGTTGAGATTTAACCGCCTGGATTGAGAGCGACTTAGCCTCTTCTCCGGATTTCCTCCATAATTGAAATTTGTTTTAATAATCAATAATTCATTTCCGTCTCCTTCAATAGTCGCCTGCGTTGTATTCAACCCAGTTTTGTTACGGACTAGTTGCAAATATTCTTTTGACGTGTCATGAATGTGAGCATTCAGCGGGTAAATCCCATGCTCTCCAATTGCGCCGCCAGCGCTGCTTTATCCCGGAAGAAAAGTGTAGTTTTTAATCACCCGCGAGGGCTATCTCCGGCAAGCGCAAACGGCGCCCCATTTTCCGTTCTCACTTTTTTTCGTCCAGCCAGAATATCATGCTGCCGCGAAAGCTTGAAGGACCAAGGTTGGCTCTGAAAATGATTGCTGAAAAATATCCATTCATTATATCACCTGCATATCCGCTTCACCCATCCGATCACACGCAATCAGGCAGCTTAGTTATCCGGGAAAAGAAGTTTACTATACTATCTGCATTTACTCACTGTCCTCGGGGATGAACAATAATCCTGCAGCCCAGGATAGTGTCGCCTTTGTTTTATAGACCGCAGTTTTATTTTTATAAAATTTTTGTAAGGATTCCAACGTCTTCATTTCACGGCTGTTGAGTACGAACAGGGAACTTTCACCGTTAAAAAATTTTAAATCTTCACCTTTCTCCAACCTGAAAAAATTCCGGTACGAATCCTCCGCCAGCTTCGATTGCTCCAATGCCATCAGCAATTCATTAAAATAAGATTTTACCTTGTTTTCCAACTGGGCTAATTTCAGATCCTGCTGCAAGCCTGTTTGTTCAATTTTTAACTTTGCCAACCTAAAGGCTCCCCGCCCTTCAGATAGACGCAAGGGAACGCCAAAGCTGATCCCAAATTTGTAATTATTATTCCAAAGGGCTCCTGACTTGGAATTAAGAAAATTGTAGCCTTTCCCTAACTGGTTATATTTCAAATCCAGCTTGGGGAGCAGTTCCTGGAACTTCAGTTTTCTATCAATGGCGAGCGCTTCTAATTTCAATGGATATTGCCTGATGTCCGGATGATTCGCCCTTACTTGCTGCAGCAGGGTTTCCAACACCGGAATTTGCTCTTCTATCAGGGAGGCAGTCACCCACGATGTGTCCGGAATAATGGTCTGTGGCAATTCATACAGATCGCCATTTTCTTTCCAGAGATATACGGACAATTCAAGAAGGGTATTCTGCCATTGTAGAAATGCATCGTTGCGCAGCAACTGGAAATTTTGCAACTGTGTCAGCGCTTCTGTTGTGTCGAGGGCGGGGCGGTCGCCTTGCCGAAAAGCAATTTTTATTAATTCAAATCTCTTCTCATTTACAATGACCGCCCCCTGGAAAATTATGTATTGTTGGTAAGCCCATGCCCATTCCCAGTATGAAATTGCCGCGTCCCGCAGCAAGTTGTTTATCGTGCTTTGTCTATCAACAGAAGATAAGGTTTGGAAAATTTTTGCGGTTTTTAACGCTGCCCTTCTTTTATCCATGAACAGGTTTTTTGCCAAAGGCACTACCAGGCCGGCATAATTAGTTTTCCCTAAAGTTTCTTCATCATTTGTTCTGCTGCCAGTCAGGTATTGAGCGCCGGCAACCAACTCTATACCATACCAGGTGGGTATTCTTATCTGCGGTTCTATATGGGTATAGTATTCAATTCCGTCAAACGTTTTTTGAGCTGTGTTAGTTGCTAACAACGGGTCAAAACCGCCTCTTGCCCTAAGTAGATTTGCGCCTGCTATCTCTATATCCAGACCGGCGGATTTTACAACGGGATGATATTTCACCACTGCTTCATAAAACTGGGCTTCGGTAAAAACAGCCGCAATTGCGTCCTGGCTTCTTACCGCAAGAG
>JBBQSI010000121.1:0-8590 GCA_038213975.1 Chitinophagales bacterium | reverse complement strand
CAATTCTCACAGGATTAATCATACCCAATAAATTATTGTTCGGCTTCATCAGTCTTCCGGGGATTGTAATGATGTGCATGTACCTGCTCGGTACTTTGATGGCCCTTGCCTCTGCCTATGTCATGAAGTTCTTTATCAGGAGTAAGGAAAAAAGCTTTTTTATACTCGAACTACCAACTTATCGCCCGCCGCGGTGGAAGAATGTCGGCTATACGATGGTCGAAAAGGCCAAGGTATTTGTATTCGATGCGGGCAAGGTGATTATGGTGATCAGCCTTTTGCTTTGGGTGCTCAGCTCGTTTGGTCCGCCGGGCAGGATGAAACAGGTTGTAGAAAAATATGATTCTATAAGAAGCGATTTGCCTGTTGATAGTAAGACCCGTGATGAAACCGCGAGGGCGGAGCGTACAGAGATTTTGGAAAATTCTTATGCCGGTATACTTGGCAAGTCAATAGAGCCCTTGATTGTTCCCTTAGGCTTCGACTGGAAGATCGGGATAGCACTGATCACGTCCTTTGCGGCCCGGGAGGTGTTTGTCGGTACTATGGCTACACTTTATAGCGTAGGAGAAGACAGTGATAACGATAACATCACCCTCAGGGAAAAAATGCGGGCAGCCGTTCGCCCGGATGGATCGAAAGTATATGATGTGGCTACGGGCCTTTCACTACTGGTCTTTTACGTATTGGCCATGCAATGTATGAGCACTCTCGCAATTGTGAAACGGGAGACCCGAAGTTGGAAATGGCCTGCGATCCAGCTAGTCTATATGACGGGCCTGGCCTATGCAATGAGCTTCGTGGTATTCTACCTTTTCAACAATTGATTTTACCAACGGACAGTATTGTAAATTTCATTTTTCACCTGGGGATACATGCGTTGATACAGTTCATCCAGGATCTGATCTTTTGAGGGAACCTGCCAACGGGAATTTGAAATGATCGACAACTCGTACCCACTTAGTGCCCTTCTGTCACCCCTGTACGTGGCAGTCTCCTGCTCCCAATTGAATTGGGAATTGAATCGCCGCAGGCCCAGCAACTCCTGGCTATTCACGTCTGTGATTCTTGTTTCAAGATCTCCTGAAGCGGTGAAATAATGCTTTGCGATGTACAATGTACCTGTAACTGTTTGGTACAAGGCGTGACCAGACGTATCAGTACCGATTTGGATTTGCTTATTTACATTCCTGGAGTAATTAGAAGTAAAAGGTTGTGGTATATCAAGGTTTACCCAGGTAAGATCAACTACCATATCCGGAACAATTTCTGATCTTCTTGCGTCCCAGTTCGAATAGAACCTGGCAGGACCACTCCGGCTGTAACTGCCACCAAGATCGTTTACCAGGTTGCGCTGCATGTAGTCATTATTAAAACTATTGCCATACCTGTTGTAACCAATATTATTATAGTAAAAGGAGTTGTCGCTCACAGGATTCACTATAACGGTAATTAGGCCGCGCTGATAGGCACGTTCTTTCTGCTGCGCTGCATCTTTATAACCGGGTGAATATTGAAGTGCTTTCTCAAAAGCGTGATAGGCCGCCTGGTAACTAATTTTTTGGCTGTCCGTCATATAGTCTTGCCCCATCGCATAAAAATCTTCGCCGGCATCGATTTTCAATGCTTCAATGCGGGGAATAAAAGAAGGAGGATTTATCAATTTTTTTGCTGAAGATGATTGGTTGATGATGTCCGTCAGGTGTTGCAGCGCATTGTATTCGCCAAGGAGTTTATCCCAGCGTGACGCATCTTGCAAAGTACCATATACGTCAATTTTATCGAGATGAATTTTTGCCGCTTCATTATATAGGGCACTCACTGATTCTTTCAAGTCGATGTTTGTTGACTTGCGGTCAAACTTCTTAACTACACTAAGGAGTGCTTTATCTTCCTGCGTTGTTGCAATCGAATTCCTTGATGAACTACAAGAGCTCACGATAAGCAAGGTCATAAACAAGAACATATATGCTTTCATGATATTCATTTAGTTATTAGACGATAGACAGTATCAACATTCTTATAAAGATCGGTTAAAGTAAACCGTTCGATTTCGGTAGAGATTGCGCCAGAACATACCCACCAAACTTACCATTCTTCATAAATATTTTCCGCTTGTAATAAAATTTCTTAAGATGCAAATGATTAAACCGCTATTCAAATCATTGACGTTCAGTAACTTAATGCATTGCACAGAAATATCCATAAGCAGCTACCCCTATAAAGCAGGTATTATGTATTGCATAGTATTGTTTAATTCACTAATTTTGTTTTTCAAGAGTAGTAAAGTTGTCTACGCAAAAATTTTGAAATATGAATATTGATAACACAGCAAGCCAAATGCGAAAAGGGGTTTTGGAGTTTTGCATTTTATCAATTATCAAGCTGGGAGAGGCATACCCCAGTGATATAATAGATAAGATGAAAGCAGCCAACCTCAATATTTTGGAAGGAACATTATATCCCCTGCTTACCCGCTTGAAAAATGCAGAATTGCTTACCTATCGATGGGTGGAAAGTAACAGCGGCCCACCTCGAAAGTATTTTTCCCTCACTGACAAAGGCGCAGAATTTTACAGTGAGTTGGAATCAACCTGGCTGGAACTTGCAAATGCTGTTGATGCATTAACGCAGAACCAATAACCATTAAATCAACTTCGCCAATTTTTAAAACTGAACAAATCATGAAAAAAGTCATAAATATAAATTTCCAGGGTAGTGTAGTTCCGATAGAGGAATCAGCATACGATATTCTGAAAGAGTATATTGATAGTTTGCGGGTTTATTTCGCAACCGAAGAAGGTCGCGATGAAATTATCAATGACATAGAGAGCCGTATCGGGGAGCTTTTCCAGGGAAAATTAAAAAACGGAAGTACCTGCATCACTGACGATGATGTTGCCAGCATCATAAATAATATTGGCCGGCCCGCCGATTTTGAAGAAGCTGAGCTAGGTGAAAAGCCTTCAGAGGAAAAAGAATCTTTCCGGCCTGCGGCAGCTCCGGTATTTGCAAAAGGCAAGCGACTATACCGCGACGAGAATAACAAGATACTTGGCGGCGTAAGTAGTGGCATCGCTGCTTACCTCGGTATTGATCCGGTGATCGTGCGGGTACTTTTCATCGTATCAGGCATCGGTCTCCTGGCATACATTCTCCTTTGGATATTTGTACCCGGGAGCAATACGTTGGTCAACGGTGCGCGGAAAAGGCTTTATAGAAATCCAGATGAAAAAATTATCGGCGGAGTGTGTGCAGGAATCGGCAGCTATTTCCATATAAACTCCTGGATACCGCGAGCCTTCTTTCTTATCCCGTTCATTTCGTTCATATTTCGCTGGGGTCACCTGGGCCCTTTTACCTTTCCCAATTTTCTGTCATTCTCCTTTAGCCCGGGTACATTAATCATCTATATCATATTGTGGCTGGTGATCCCGGAGGCGCTTACCACTTCTGAAAAACTGGAAATGAAAGGAGAAAAAGTGGACTTAAATTCCATAAAGCAATCCGTAGTACAAGAGATGCAGGGCGTGAAAGAGCGGGTAGAGAAAATGGGTAAGAACGTCAGGACTGCTACCAAAGAAAAGGGTGGAGAAATGGGTACCGAGGTAAAATATGCAGCGAAGCGAACTGGCGGAGCTTTGGGAAATGTAATTGTGGTGTTGTTTAAAGTGTTCGCTTATTTCATCCTGGGCGTTATTGCCCTGGCACTTATAATTGCATTGTTTTCCCTTGCTGTAGTGTCCATCGGGTTGTTTCCATTAAAGGCATTCGTATTGAATGACGGGGGACAGAGTTGGTTAGCGTGGGGCACTCTGATATTCTTCATTGGTGTACCGGTAGTAGGTATCATAACCTTCATCATTCGCCGCATTGCCCGCATCAAAAGCAATAAGCGCATCATCCGTTATTCGTTCATCGCCATGTGGGTACTCGGGATCTTTTGCTTCATTACGCTTATCATCTCAGCTGGCTCAGATTTCCGTCGCACCAGTTCAATGAATGAGGAGTTTGTCTCGCTTCCATATTCTGCCACTGAAAAACTGGAAGTCAGCTCGCTGGATTACAACAGGTATAATCGCAGAAATACCTGGTTCAAACTCGAGCCATTTGCCACCTTCGACGATGATACCGCTTATATCAGTAATGTCCGCATTCGGGTGGAGAAGTCATCAAATGATAGCTTCCGGGTTGGTGTTTTTAAAATGTGTAATGGCAAAACCCGCAGATATGCTGATACATTGGCATCTCTTATAAAATATGATGTAAGGCAAAGGGATTCAGTTTTACTGATCGACCGGGCAATTGCCATCAATACGAATGATAAGTTTAGAAATCAAAATGTATTGGTAGTGATCTACGTGCCGGTTGGCAAGGAAATCAGGATCAATAAGAATTTGAACAGTGGCAGAAACATTCGCTTTGAAGGGCCATTTAACGATAACTGGTATGACTGGGATGATGAAGATTACTACTTCCAGTATGGCGTTTCATATATAATGCACGAAGATGGACTTTACACGCTTGAAGGGATACCTGCCGGTGATTACAAAAATCGTAAGCGTAACTGGAGAGACGAGGAAGACCGTGAGTGGAATTCAAATTCTTTCGATACCAGTAAATATCGCTACGAAAGCGGCAACATCTATGACTCGATCAGGCTAGAGAAGCAAAAGGAAATGCAAAGTTTACAACAGCAGGTGGATTCGCTGGACCAGCAAAGAGAGAGACGCCGCCAGGAGATTAAAGATTCCCTGAAGCAGGCCAGGGAAAAGATTGAGCAAAAGCTTGAAACAATTGATAAGAGCACCGTTGACGGCAGAGATATTTCGCCAATGGGCAAACAGGTGAATAGTTTATTTATCCACATATAATTGAAAGTTCGTTTTTCGGTTGAAGTTGAACAAGGGGGCTTTATGCGAATGCATAAGGCCTCCTGATTTTTACAGGATAACTGATTCATCGCACGCGAAAGCTTTACTCTTGATGAATTCACATAAATTTGCGGCTTAAAAAAATGAAGGCTACTCCCTTTACCGGTAAGCATATAGCACTCGGTGCGAAAATGGCCGCTTTTGCCGGCTATAGTATGCCGATTAGCTATTCCGGAATCAACGATGAGCACGCTGCTGTGAGAAACAATGCCGGGATCTTCGATGTAAGCCACATGGGAGAATTTATTGTAAAAGGTTCACAGGCGCTTTCGCTAATTCAAAGATTGACAACCAATGATGCTTCTAAACTTTCTGAAGGAACAGCTCAGTACAGTTGCCTGACGAATGAAAGCGGTGGCATTATCGATGACCTGATCGTGTATTGCCTAACGCAAGGTGAAGCTTATATGCTCGTGGTGAATGCCTCCAACATCGAAAAGGATTGGAACTGGATTAGTGCCCACAACATGGAAGGAGCGGAAATGCACAACGTTTCCGCAAAGACATGCTTACTGGCGGTGCAGGGTCCGAATGCTACGAAGATGCTTCAGCCCTTGACTGAGCAGGATATCATGAACTTAAAATACTATACGTTTACCCGCGGAGAATTTGCCAGCGTAAAAAACGTAATTATTAGCGCGACCGGCTACACCGGTGCAGGCGGTGTTGAGATTTATTTTGAGGATAAGGATGATGCCGCCGAAAAAATTTGGCAGGCAATTTTTGAAGAGGGTACACTAAAAGGGCTGAAACCTGTTGGGCTGGCTGCCAGGGATACTTTGCGACTAGAAATGGGTTATTGTCTTTACGGTAACGATATTGACGATACTACCTCTCCGTTGGAGGCCGGCTTAGGCTGGATCACGAAGTTTTCCCATGATTTTGTTGCTAAAGAGATTATTGAAGCCCAAAAAGCTAATGGTGTACAACGAAAACTAGTTGGTATAGAAATGACGGAGAAAGGCATACCACGGCAGGGCTATGAAATTCGCGATGCGGATGGATTGAGCCGGGGAAAGATTACAAGTGGTACGCAATCACCAAGCCTGGGGAAAGCTATCGCTATGGGATATGTTGATGCCAATTTATCCAAACCAGGCAACGAAGTCTATATAAAAATCAGGGAGCGGCTTGTACCTGCACAAGTGGTGAAAATGCCTTTTAAATAATTCGCGCAGGTTCATTTGTTTCCATGACTAAGAGATCTCTACACCCTACTATCTCAGTTTCACTTTCACCTTCATTGCTGCACTTGTACGAAGTGCAAAGTAGTATTGTGGTGATTATTGATATTCTCAGGGCCACATCTACTATTGCGGCTGCGTTATATAATGGTGCTAAAAGTGTGATCCCCGTGGATAGTGTTGCCGAGTGCATAAAGCTGGGCCGCCAGCTGGACGTAGTTACGGCCGGTGAGCGGGATGGCCGTATTGCTGAAGGCCTTACGTACGGTAATAGTCCATTACAGTATACCCGGGAGTTTATTAATGGCCGGACGCTGGTGCTTACCACTACCAACGGCACTAAATTATTACACATGGCGCTCAACGCCGGCGCCAATGGAATTATCACTGGTGCTTTTGGCAATATCGGCGCCGTGTGTTCTTATCTCATAGCCCAAAAAAAGAATGTAATACTGGCGTGCGCCGGTTGGAAAGACAGAATCAATATTGAGGACACTTTGTTTGCGGGGGCTGTTGTAGGAAACATCAGGGAACATTTTACGCTAGACTGTGATTCAGCAAAAATTGCTTCGGTGTTGTATGAGTCCGCCGGAGGAGATTTGTTTGGCTTTATGAAAGCCCGCGATGCCAGCCATTTTAAAAGACTTATGGGGTACAATCTTGAAGAAGATATCCGTTATTCTTTCATGGTAAATAACGCTAACGTCTTGTCTGTTTACGATGGTGGGCGGCTTGTTTCTGGCAAAGCTTAGCGGCCACTTTCTTACTGCCTTTATTTTTTATAAATTTGCAAATTGCCCTTTTCTGAACGGCGATAATCTTTATCGGAAAACTTAAAAGAAAACGTATAATTTTTGGCTTTACCACATTTACTCAAGTACATCTATAACACTGGAACGGATGAAGTAATCCGCCGCGGAAAAAAGATCCATAACCAGGGATTTGTAGAGCTGGTGGATCATGAGGAACTGTTGAATACGGTAAATTTTAGGGTGAAGGATGATAGCTACAGTACCTACTATCGAATTCATGTACAGAAATACAGTAACCTGAAGACTTTGCTCATCAGGTGTTCTTGCCCTTACAATATAGGTGATATCTGCCGGCATGAAGTGGCCGCGTTGTTTCAACTTCAGGATCTGGTTGACAAAAATCTCCTGAGCTCAGAAACCGCCGGTTCATACAACCAGAAGCATACGGTGATCAAGATGAAAAACATCGACCTGAGATTCATCAGGATGATCTGTGGGCAGGAGCTTTACGAGGCTGCTGAAGAATTGTTCAGGGTAAACAAGGCAAGAATAATCTCGGCTTCGCATGAAAAAGTAGAGGCTGTACTTGATTTCGAAAATGCGGAATACAATCTTATCATTCAAAAAAATGAAGAAAGATATTTCGATACATCCTGCAACTGTGAAGACCAGCAACACCCGATGTGTGTGCATAAGGCAGCAATCTTCCTGCAATTGTCAGATGCGCATGGTCCCAATTATTTTGATTCCATTCGAAACTGGGATAAACAGAAAAACAAATTGCTGGAAAGCTATGGGTACAGCCTTAATGAGGATCTGTCCGGAAAGTTTGAATTTGTTTACAAAGAAGGAAAGCCTTTTTTAAAAGTATTGGACGCATCTATTAAAAAAGTGTCTCCAGGTGCAGTGAAGCGGCTGGTGCCCGAACCGATTGAGGTAGAAGCGGAAACGGAAACGGCTACGCTTATTCGTAGGCAGCTTCTTGTGGTCTGCAACGCGAATGAAACCTCCTATCCATTTTTTAATATTGACCTGGTGGAAGGTGAGGTTGATGAAGAGAAAGGAATAGTGATTGGGAGGGTACAGCAGCTTGATCTTACTAAGTTTATCAACCTTGAAGCTTACAGCGAAGCAGACAGGAACCTTGTCCAACTTGCAAGGAAAGTCCAGCAATCAGAGATCAATAAGTATCTCAATCGCAATTCTCCGTTCAGCGGTTTTTGGGACAACATTATCCAACAGGCCGATGACGAACTTCCGGAAGAAACGAAGTTGCTTATCAATGAATTTTTACAGCCAAAATTGAAAAAGATATTTGCCGGTAGCGAAGACGATCCATTTTTTTACTTACCGGCGGGAAAAAAATTTATTACTGATAACCTAAAAGCTATCTACTTCAATTCCTCCGCCCCTTTTATCAGTTTCAGGATTTCCAGGGAAAGCAGCAACACATTCAAAGTAGAATGTTTTGTTTCCCTTGACAATGAACTAGTGCCAGCCAATAGTAATGCCTGGAAAAACAACTTGCTCTTTCTGCATGACGGTGAACTTTTTCTTTGGCATACCCCGGAAGACGCCCTGGTTGTCGAAAAATTTAAGCATCCTTTACAAATTCCTGCCGATGAGTGGCCTTCAATGTTACAGACGGTAGTGCTCCCTCTTACTAAGACCTATGACGTTGAATTTGATAAACAACTGGTAAGAGAAAAGAAAGAGGGTG
>JBBQSI010000120.1:0-8593 GCA_038213975.1 Chitinophagales bacterium | reverse complement strand
CTAATTATGGTACTGCCTTGGGGCATGTTACCTGGTGTGTTATTTAGTTTATATTTTAAAACGTACCCTTCGCAATCCAGCTTCAGATCAATAATATCAAAGGGCTTTCCACTATTTATACCATAAGATGTGGACATTTCTCCGGATGCGTGCCAGGTACCGGTCTGCTCTACCCAATACATTGGTATAAAAATCCTGCGATCGTTCCAAATCTGATACAACAACACCTACATCAACTGTATTAGCCAAATTTATATTTTTTTTAAAACTGGAGATGATAAAAAAAAATGATAAACCAAAAGTGCTTAGAGTTAATATCTTTTTCATATCTATTTTGTTTAGTGATGAGAATAGAATTCAACAGGCAAAGCAGAAACCATTTGTTGCCGTCCGTATTTATTGTGTATTATTCCTTATTCAGGTGAGTGTTTCAACCACCATTTCCTAACTGCTCCTGTGCTGTCAAATCATTGTAATTATGTGTAACGTGAATTGTAATTGCTTTCCAATCTCCATCGACTTTCTGCATGCCAAATGAGAAACATCCATGTCCCTTTGTTGTATCTCCGTTGGCTTCAATCCGCTCGTTGTAAAATTCAACCAGACATGAAGCAATATTTTAGAGAACACATGTATTTTAGGATTGTAAAAGTCCCATTTCAGCATCTTTTTTACACCTCCAGTAAAATCTTTCCAAATGCCGTCTACAGTTTTGTAGTCACCCCAATAGTAGCCATCTCCGAAAATAATGAAGTCGTCTACACTGTCGTAAAACATCATTACAGCTTTGTAGTCAAGATTTATTAAATCCTTGGCGTGTTTTTCAGACTGCTTGATAATATCACTTTTTATTTGTGCGTTTTCGTGATCAGATAATTGTCCCTGTTGTTGATGGCAACCAAGCACGAACAACACCAAAAAAGAACTCAGCCATTTCATATCAATTGACTTTTAAAGTGAATGCACCACAACAGTAGTATTAGGGTTTAAACGCACTCCATACACAAAATCTTAGACCCCGTAACCTATCGATTTCTATAATTTATCTATTGCGTTTTTTATTAACACGTTGCGTCAATGAAATATTATCTAAAGTAATCGATTTATTGAGATCGTCCAAAAGGTGGGAATGGTTCGCCGGTTTACAGCATGGTAACCGTTTTTATTGCATCAGGTAAAGCCTATAAAAAAACATCTAAACTCCAACCAATAAAAAAAGATCACCCCTTCGGATGATCTTATAAGGTGTCAACGCAGCGAACTCTAAGCGGGTATCCTGCTCCCGATGTCGCTGTACACCAGCTGGGCGCGGCGGCCTGCAACTACCGGACACCAACCGATAACCTTGTATTTATTTTTTGGAATTTGTTTTATCCAACGCTGCCTTTAAGCCCTTCGCTAACTTTTCAGGATTGTCAACAGCCCAGAAATGCATCATGAATAAACGTGGTTCTTCATGCAGCATGTGGGTATGAATAGCTGTTGGCATAATACCATTCTCTGTGAGTGCTTTTATCACCGGGTTCACTTCATCTGCAAGTAATACAAAGTCGCCTGTAATGGCTGCCCGGTCGCCATCCCTTTGAAAATTAATTGCTGTTGCCATGCCCATTGCAGGCGGCATATCCATTCCACCTACTGTGAGTTTTTCGTTACGCGGAAAACTATATTGCAGCAGCATTCCGTTTTGTTTACCTGTTGTGCCAAGTATGGCTGTTACTTTCCTCCAGTCAATAGTGTGTGTCTGGTTTTGTAGAGGCGACGGTGTAAGCGGGGTTCCTGTAACTTGTAACACCGCTTTTATTTTCTGTGCTAATTCAACAGCATCTCCTTCCCCATGATAGTGAATGTATTTGATAGCAGGTGTTTCATTTATGAGATGATTGTGTATTGCTGTGATTTCAAGATTCTCAGCCATTAATTTACTAATCACCCTGGGTACCTCTGAATCTAATAAAACAAGGTCGCCCATCATCATTGAATGGTCGCCCATGTTAATGATACCAACCCATGTGCCTAATGCTAGCCCCGGCGAAACTGAGAAGTCTCCAATATTTACTTTTAAATCTGAGCGGGGATAACTTATCTTATAGACATTACCTGTTACCGTTCCTTTTTTCCCGAAAACATCTTGCAATGCAGTGGAATCAATTTGCTGTGCAATAACAGTTCCATTAATAAAAATTAATACAGCCATTAAACCAAATAGAGTAATTTCTTTTGTGTTCATATCATTTGAGTTTTATATTGTAAATTAATAAGGCAGCATGTCTTGTAAATTCTGACGGTGAAGCTACGATTAAGTAGTCGGTTCCGAATAGAAAGCGATGTACATGCTCCTGATTCTGTTTCAACTTTCCCTTTTGGGATGCCTGAGTTAGCATCCAACTTTCTCAATATATCCATGTAATAACCTCCGCAGTTTACATAGATTTCTTTTTTCCTAATATAAAAAAGATAGCATGGTAATGCGAAAAAAATAAAATTCATAAGTTGCTCTTTAAACTCTGGTCCCAGCCGAAGCTCCGGACGGGGGACCGATAGGGTAGAAGCCCTTGCCCCGCAAGGGCGCAAATTTTTTCTTTTCAAAGCCTGAAGCCATAACTCAGATACCCGCCGGGCAGAAAATCATTTTTGATAAAACCGGGAGAAACTCCGATTCTAAACAGTGTATTAGCTCCGTACCTCCGGTAACCGATATTGGCACTTGCATAATACGTTTTCACCGGGTAGTCGGGTGTGAGTATAGTGAATCCTTTTTGGTCGTCACTAATTTCCACAATTGACAAATAACAAAGATCGATGCCTGTTTCAAAGAAATCTGTAGTGTGGCCAAGTAAATAATATCCGCCGACACCTGCCGTGAAGGCTTGTAAGTACCTGGCAAAGTTTGAACCAACTCCGATACGCAAACCCGCATTGTTGTTTTGAAACCTATGATCGAAAGTGACGTTGTAGATAAGGCCGGTTTTTCCCAGCTCAAAAGATAGTGCATTGAACTTTGTGTTGACATTTGTTTGCGCCCGGCAAATCGTGAGTACAAAGACAAAAAAACATGTGATTACGATCCTGCTTTTCATGGCGATTAGTTAGGCGATGTTGATAATCTGAAATTAGCGCAAATTGTTTGTCCTGTGCCAATTGTCTCTCAATGGCACAGGATAGAATTAAATTCTGCAGTCACTTACTTAAGATTACATTCGCCACCGGCAATTTGCTCAACCGCTCTCCTCAATTATTTTCTTGCAAGACATTTTTGATACGCTCATCGATAGCTTCTTACTTAACAAGGTGGGCATTGCTGAAGGGTTTTTAAGTAAAGCGCTGGCCAAACACCTTGCAGACAACCTGCAAACCCTCTATGCATCAAACCTGATGCTGTCTGCAGGCACCGGCAATGAATCCGTGGTGGCCCACGACAAATTGTTTCGCAGTGATGTGATCTACTGGCTTGACCGCAAACACAATGATCAATATGAAAATAATTTCTTCGACCTGGTAGATCAGTTTGTCAACCACCTGAATGCTACCTGCTATACCGGCATCAACGGTTATGAGTTTCATTATGCCATGTATGAAACGGGAAGTTTTTATAAAAAACATCTCGACCAGTTTCGCAATAACAGCAGCCGGAAATATTCGCTCATCTTTTACCTCAATGAAGATTGGCAGGAAATCGATGGCGGGGAATTATGTATCTATGATGGAGGCGACGTTCAAAAAATATTACCGGTAACAGGGAAGAGTGTTTTCTTTCGAAGTGATGAGCTGCCACATGAAGTGCTCGTAGCTAACAGGCCGCGGCTGAGTATCACGGGTTGGCTGAAGATCGATTAGTCAAGCATTTGGTTGGTGCGGACAGCAACCGCGAAGCCGATTTAGTCGTCTAACCAACTTACAGCTTTATACTTCTCTTTCATTTTGTTCCAAAACCCACCGCTCCAATTCATGAAAATTCCTGCTTGCCAATCTTTGGGGAAATCTTTTAAAACACATTCAACCATTTTTTGTCCATTTCCCTTTGTCGGTGAATTTATTTCGTCGAAGTCAATAGTTTTATAGTCTAAATGATAAACTATGCAAATTCCTGTTGCGGTCAAATGTCCTGCTTCAGTTATCGGAATTTTTAATCGTTTTTCTTTTGTTTCATTAGAAGCTTTTATTTCATTGTCTGAAACTAGGATATATTTTATGAAGTCCAAATTTCCAAGTCGCAGAACTGTCTGAATAAGTAAAACTGGAAGTTTGTCTACACGTTTTAGAACTCTAATTTCTGTCTTTGTCTGTAAAGGCGTAAACAATTTTTCAAACTCTTTTTTCTCTAAATAATTCGTCATAAAATAAATTTTACTAAGTCAATGGAGTTTAAAATGTTGTCTAAAAGTTGTTTGTCTAACGTAGTCAGTCAGCATTTGCGCTTACGTTTAAAGGCTTTGTGCAGGCGGGGATTTTAGACTTTCGTCTGCCGGAACCGTTGCGAAATTCATAATAAAAAGTTCATCGCCAATATTATCGATCAACAAAGATATTTCAGCCGGGATTATCGCTGAAACATTTACCAATGCTAATTGTTAGCACTTCAGCCCCGCTTGCTACAAAACCGAATGTTGGCTGCAAATTAATCCATCTTTTCTAACTGGTTTAATAGCAGTCCTGATGTTAAAACCTTTCCATTGTTTTCATAAAAAAATGCATTCGTTCCTTTCACTATTACTTTTTTATTTCGTGGCATTCTCTCTTTGTCAATTGGTTGTATGATTGTTACTTCAAAATAGTTTGAATTTTCATCCTTTGGAATTAATTGTATTGTGGTGTCCAAACCATAAGTATAAATACCGATTTTATTGAGTTTTTGTAATGGTAACTTAATTGTATTTGATGAGTCAAGAACGTACTGTTTTTTTACTTTCGGGGCAAATGCACATGCTCTAATTGTGGGCGAATGAACAAGATGAATATAATTCTTTGATTTATTTAAATACAATGTCATTATTTGAAAATCAGCTTGCTCTCTTTTCCTAAGGATTTCATTTTCGTATAATTCAGTTTGATAATTGATCTTAATTTCAACAAAGTCCGCATTATTTATTATTTTTTCAGTTAGAAATAAGATCGGGGTTCTTGGGCTTTTGTTTGGGTTTAATATAACTTCTCCGTCAGAAAGAGTCCATTTGCCATAAGTTTGGTAATTGTCAAATGTGTAAGGGAAAACATAATCAGGTGTGGTTAATACAAACGTACTGTCAATCCTTAATTCCAATTTAGTTATTCCGTCAGAATATATACCTATTACCTTTAACATCTCTGTCTGACTGTAAGCAAAGATTGTAGTGAATAATAATATAATTGTTGTTATTATTTTCATCGGTCTTTAAAATTGGCAGCTAACAGTAGTATTAATGTATAAAACAACCTCAATGAATCTCCTCACCAGCCGAAGGTTTTTTCCGAACCTCAAACACGTGCAATACTTGCGGGAACAAGGCGTCCATTGTTTCCTCCACACCGCGGACAGAGCCGGGTAAAGTGAGCACCAGCGTGTTTTGAATAAATCCTGCAACGCTGCGGGACAGCATGGCATAAGGCATACGCTGCTGGCCATAGTAGCGGGCCGTTTCGGTGATGCCGGGAATGTCTCTTTCGATCAAAGGGGCAATGGCTTCAGGTGTATGATCCCGATTTGATAAGCCGGTACCGCCGGTGAACATGACAAGGTCAACTCCATCCGTAACGAATTTTTTCAATGCCGTTTGAATGGCTTCAATGTCGTCAGGTACAATCTCATAACCGGCATTTTCAATTTCTAATTTGTGTAGGCGCTCCATAATTTTCTTTCCTGACTTGTCTTCCTTTTGCCCCTGTGAAACGGTATCTGAACAAACTACGACTGCGGCTTTCAGTCCGGCCAAAGTTTTCTTCATATCACTCTTGCCGCCCATCTTGCTTTCCAGCTTGATGGTGGAAATCTCAATCCCTTTATCAATCGGCTTTAGCATGTCGTACATCACAAGTGCCACCACGGAAGCGCCGTGCATGGCCTCCACTTCCACACCGGTTTTGTAAATGGTATGAACTTCAACGGTGATGTGTATCTGCAAGCCGGAAACTTTATAACTGATTGCAGCAAACTCTACGGGCAGCGGGTGGCAGTCAGGGATCACATCACTTGTTTTTTTTATGGCCAGCAACCCGGCTGCCCGCGAAAATTCGAAGACGTCACCTTTCGGAACGGTCTTGCTGTTGACGGCGTCGATGGTTTGCTGCCTGGATACGCTCACGATGGCCGTGGCGATGGCTTTGCGTAACGTGTTTTGCTTATGTGTGATGTTCACCATTACTTATTCACTTTCCATTGATAAGATTCATTTTCAAAAATCTCTTTACCCCAAACCGGCAATTCCTTTTTTATTCTTTCCACTACTTCGTTGCAGGCGTCTATTGCCGGGCGGCGGTGCGCAGATGAGGTGAAGACGAACAGACTCATTTCACCGGCTTTTACCAAACCCAGACTATGATAAATATGCATGCAGGTGAGCTCGTATTTTTCGAAGATGGCTTCGCGTATTTCGTGCATCTTTTCCAGGGCCATTTCTTCGTCGGTGGTGTATTCGACAGCGCTCACAATTTTTTCTTCAATAGTGTCTGCCCGGACCTGGCCTAAAAAAATGCTGTGTGCCCCAATGTCTGTTCTAGTGGCGTGCTTACCAATCTGCTCACCTATGAATGATGATTGGACGGCGCCTTGCACAAAGATGTTTTTTTGCTTTCTCTCTTTCATGTAGAAATTATTTCGTGCTGCATCAATTGTTCCAACTCTTGCAACCATTTTACCAGGCCTCCCTTTAAACTATAGACACGTTTTGCAGGTGCTGCCTGCAATAATAATTCTCCGGCATGCAGGCTGCGAATACCATGCTGGCAAATAAATACAACATCATCAGCGCTTATGTCACTAAGTTTTTTTTCCAGCCCTGACATCGGGATTTTTTGATGCACCAGGGAAGTCACTTCCGGTAACTCACCATACTCGCGGACATCAATAAGTGCAGTGCCTTCATTCCCATATAATTTGATCAGCGTGTCTATATCTATTTCTTTCACATCCGTTGCAGTGAGGCCGCAAATGGCGGGATAATCTGTCGTGAGAAATGCTGCTTTTTTTTTCGGCATTGAAGAATGACTTTTCTGCGATGGTGAAATAGATGCTTCGTAAAAAGTGTTTGTCAAAAAACTGTATGATAGAATTTTACCGGTTAACACTTCACCGATACCAGTAATAATCTTTATCACTTCTGCTGCCTGCATGGTGCCAATGATCCCTGGCAATACACCCAGCACACCACCTTCGCTGCAGTCGGCAACTTCACCCGGCTTCGGCGGCTCCGGGAACAAATCCCTGTAATTGACTGCACTTGGGTGGGCGGGAAAATTGAAAACACCTGCCTGTCCCTCGTAGCCGGACACGGCGCCATACACATAAGGCTTGCCAAGCAACACGCAGGCATCGTTTACCAGGTAACGGGTTTGAAAATTATCTGTTCCGTCCACAACTACATCATACGAGTCGATGATACCAAGCGCATTTCCTGTATCAATCCTGGCTGGATGTTCTATGATCCGGATGTCAGGATTCGTTTTCTTTAACCGTGCAGCAGATGTTTCGCATTTTGGTTTACCTACATCCGCGGTTTCGTAAAGGATCTGACGTTGCAGGTTGTTCAGTTGAATGACATCATCATCAGCGATACCGATTGTGCCCACACCAGCCGCCCCCAAATATAACAGGCACGGACAACCGAGGCCGCCGGCGCCAATAACGAGCACTCTGGCAGAAGCCAGTTTTTTTTGCGCAACTTCCCCAAAATTTTTCAGGATGAGCTGCCGATCGTATCGTTGATAGTTTGTCTCCATGTTAATTTACCCTCCGGAAAAAGGAGGCATTAGTGCAACAACTGCATTTTCAGGAAAGGGCGTGTTTCCGTCGACAATCGATTTATTTACAGCGATCCTGTAGTGCAATTCTTTTAGATCAGGATATTTTTTTTCCAGGGCTTTTTGCAATGTGTTTGTATCCGGTGCATCTTGCCAATCCTGCTTTCCGCCGACAATCTCCGCTATTTTACCAAAGGCTAGGAGTTCTATTTTCATCCTGTAAAGTTACCATACTCAAAAGGATTTCTCAGGCATGTGTAAAGAGCAACTTATAGGCTGCGACGGCCAGTACCGAAGCAAGCATATTTTTCAAAACGGTTTGCGGAAAACGAAGGGCGCCGAAATAAGCGCCACATAAGCCACCCAGAAATGCTATTACGACGTAGATGACCATGTCTTCGCTAAACACGATGCCCTTAGTGAACTGACCGGCCAGCCCGGCGACGGAATTTACAAAGATGAAGGCAGCGCTGATGGCAGCAGTTTGCTTTTGATCCGTCCATTTCAGCAGCAGGATAACCGGTGACAGAATGATACCACCACCGATACCGATCATACCCGACAGAAAACCTATGGATCCACCCACTAATAATGACAGCCACACTTTCGGTGGCCGGAGATCTTTCGGATCAATGTTTTTGAAAAAGAAAAACCTTACGAT
>JBBQSI010000119.1:0-8607 GCA_038213975.1 Chitinophagales bacterium | reverse complement strand
GGAAATAAGTGGTGTTTTGTTTCCGGTAAGATTTCCAGCCGTCAATTAATATGTGTGTCACAAGTATTACCAGCACTGCCGGCAAATATTGCCAGCCGATAAAAATGAGCGCTGTTACTGCGGTTACCAAACCGTGGAGGTACAAACTTACTGACCTGAAATGTTTTGCATTGCGGCTTTCCACCCACTTCTTCGGTTGTAATACGAAGTCTGTAAGCAGGTGCGCAACGATCAGTTTAATTAGCCAGATTATCTCCATTTTTTTCAATCAGGTACTTTACCAGTTCTCCATATTGCTCTAGTAATTTCTCAATTTCGTTCCATCTCCCGGAGCTTGCATGCTGGCTGATGGTACTCTTCGATCTTTTCAATGTTTTTACTACATCTTGCTGCTGGCTTCCCTGTAGCAGTTCAAATATCACTTTCGCCTGTCGCGAGGTCATTGCGCTAAAGATCGAGTTAATGTAATCCGCTACGATCTCAAAGGCAATGTTGGAATAGTTGTCTGGCGATTTGATTGCCAGCCTTTCCTCTGTGCTGCCCAGCTCTTCAAGCCCACGTCCCGATATCACAAAAGCTTCACCTTTTGCCATCGATGGCGCTTTTATTTTTTCATCCACATAGCCCAGGCCTACGCTTAGTTTTACATCACTTATTTCGCTTTCCGTGATGCTAATGGCTGAAGCCCTGCAAAGTAACGCGATCTTAAGAGAATCTTTTGCATCACTCATAACCACCTGGAAGCTATCGCCCCTGTAAAATTCATACTTGTTAGGTTCAAATATTTTTTTCAGTTTCGCCAGCAGCTTTTTAAGCACCGGTCCCTGCAGCTGTGTAGAATTTACAATGTCACCCGTAATGACAGCGCTGATATGATTGCTCTTCTTATTTTCCATGTTCGTATAAAAAGGCGAATTTCTTTTAAGTTCGTATGAATATACGAATATATTGGTAGTTCGTATAAATAGCCGAACTATCCAACAGTTCGTATAAATAGGCGAACTAATTAAAAGTTCGTATAAATAGCCGAACTAATTAAAAGCGAGGTTAAACAACAGAATGAATACAATATGGCAGGAGATTAGTATTTTAAACGTCCAAAAAATTTAACCATGGATCAATCTGAAATTACAATTAAGGATACAAGTGCCAATCCGGCTCCCCTGGGGCTTATGGCTTTCGGTCTCACGACGGTTTTACTGAACATTCACAATGCGGGCATTTATGAAATGAACTCCATGATATTGGCTATGGGAATTTTTTATGGCGGCCTCGCGCAAATAATAGCCGGAATTTTAGAAGCTAAAAAGAACAACACTTTCGGGCTTACCGCTTTTGTGTCTTACGGATTCTTCTGGCTCACATTAGTAGCGCTCATAGTAATGCCGAAACTCGGATGGATCGCCGCCTCTTCCGAAACCGCAATGATCGCTTACCTCGTGATGTGGGGCATATTTACGGCACTCCTTTTTATCGGTACCCTTCGTATCAGCAAAGCCCTGCAATTTGTTTTTGCCACACTCACGATTTTATTTTTTCTGCTGGCCCTAGGAGACGCTACCGGCAATGCAACTTTGAAAACATTTACCGGGTACGAGGGCATCGTCTGCGGTGGATCAGCCATTTACACCGGCATCGGCATACTAATTAATGAAATGTATGGCAGAGAGGTATTACCCCTCGGCCTTGTGAGGCCTAATTAATTAACAACGCACTTCTCTGAAAACCAGCTTCCGCCGTGCCAGTTGGCATGAAACATGTAACAAATAAAAGTACCGGCAACCTCCACGGACAGACACTTTAAAGGATTTTTATGACGAGTCTGTTGACAACTTGTAAGTAAGCAATTTAAATTCGTAACCAAACCGCATCGTAAATTTAATTATGGAAGGGCCGTACCACATTCTCCAAACAATTTTCCAGATTGTGAAAAATGATTCAAGACCGGAGACATACCCGTGTTCGCCCGGAGAGATAATATTACGGCAATCGCAGGATTGGGACCTCATATCCCAGCATTTGCAGACCTTGATGAGTGAAGAACTGGTGACGATGAAAAAGCTCGACAAATATGCAGTTTGCATCACTGCAAAAGGCCTGGAAAAAGCCCGCTCACTTACGACATTTCCTCAACAACATTTCTCCTTTACCGTCAGCCACGCAGAATAAGCAGGTAAAGAAGCGATACTTTTTATTACCAGCATTCTTTAAACAACGGCTAATCTGTTATTTCAAACGCCACATGCTTTTTTGCAGTGTTAGACTGTCTTGTTATATTTAACATATCTGCAAACCCCGGAAAACGAAAACGCCTATTGCTTTCCCGGAAACCTCCTCATTTTTCTCAAGATTAATAAAATAGCATATGTCAGTATGGGGACCATTACAATCCAGATATGAAACTATTCAACCGCGGAAAATATTGGCCCTGGATGGTGGCGGCATCAGGGGTGCGCTTACGCTGGAATTACTCGCTGAAATGGAACGACAACTCCGGCAAAAACTAAATAAGGGAGAAGATTTCGTCTTGGGAGATTACTTTGATTACATAGGCGGCACAAGTACAGGAGCCATTATTGCCGCAGGCCTGTCAATAGGTATGTCAGTTGGAGAGTTACTTGAATTTTATGTGAAAAAAGGAAAGGATATGTTCGACAAAAGTTTCATCTTGAAAAGATGGAAATCGTTGTACGAATCAGGGCCTCTCCTGGAAATGCTCAAGCAAACGTTCGGGGCTGACACCGACCTGAAGGTGCGTAAAGGAAAATACAAAAGTCTGCTGCTTGTGGTAACAATGAATCGCAGCACCGATTCTCCCTGGCCGATCAGCAACAACCCATTGGGAAAGTTCAATGATGAATCCCTGGCCGATTGTAATGCAAACATTCACCTCTACCAGCTCGTGCGGGCGAGCACCGCTGCGCCTGTATATTTTCCGCCTGAAGTATTGCAATGGGATCCCAACGATCCTGAAAAGACATTCGTATTTGTGGATGGCGGCGTGACGCCTTATAACAATCCTGCATTTTTAATGTACCGCATGGCCACACAGCCTGCCTACAATCTAAACTGGGAGACCGGCGAGAAAAAATTGCTGATTGTTTCTGTCGGCACTGGCTCAGCACCAAGTGCGGGCACTTACGATAATTTACTGGAAGCAGCCAAGGGATTACCTAATAATTTAATGTATGCCATGCAGGTAGACCAGGATATCAATTGCCGGACTGTCGGCAGATGCACCTACGGCGCAAACATTGACCTTGAGCTAAAATACATGATCCCGATGGATGAAGAAGGCAAACTGGTTTCACTGGACAATGACACAAAGAAGCATTTTCTCTACGCCAGGTACAATGCAGACCTGAGCAGGCAAGGCCTGGATGATTTAGGGCTTCAACATATAAATTCCCACCATGTGCGGGAGATGGATTCTGTATTATATATCGACGAACTACGTGAAGTAGGCAGGAAGGCGGCTGTCCAAATTTCTATGGATCATTTTGGATCTTTTGTTTAAACCAAACCTAAAAGTTTTACGTGATTGTAGCCCTGGCAGGAAGAAGAATAGATGCAGACAATGCCGAAGCTGAAAGGTTTCCCCAACGCATGCATCTGGAAGTACAAAGCAGGATCGCGGGTATGTTCCGGGAAGCAGAACCAGCACAACTTTTAGGCTCTGCAGCGTGCGGGGCTGATCTGTTGGCACTGGAGGTGGCAGGAAAGCAAGGGGTCATACGCAACGTCGTGCTGCCATTCTCAATAGAAGTCTTTCGAAAAAAATCTGTCGTTGATCGTGGACAAAATTGGGGCGAAATCTTTGACCAGATGATCAATGATGTCAACAATGAAAATCATACTAAAGGTTTCCCGGCGATTACAATAAAGAACTTTGACGGCGACGATGCCTACGAACAAACGAACGTTGCCATCCTTGACCTGGCAGATGCCATAGCCCTTGAGAGCGGCTCAATCGAAAAAGTTGCTTTGATCGTTTGGAATGGGAAGCCACGCGGTGGCGGTGACATTACAGGGCACTTCAAACGAATGGCATTTGAACGCGGTTACAGTATACAGGAAATCAATACACTCATTTGATAAATTACTTTGAAGATGGAGAAAACTTGTTTTGTAGTAATGGGGTTCGGGAAAAAAACAGATTTCGAAACTGGCCGAACGCTCGACCTTGATATGTCTTATCAAAACATGATAAAGCCAGCCGTGGAAGAGGCAGGATTAAAATGTATCCGCGCTGATGAAATTGTGCATTCAGGGCAGATAGATGTACCAATGTATGAGCAACTATTGAAAGCAGATGTCGTGGTCGCCGATCTTTCTACTTCCAACAAGAATGCATTTTACGAACTGGGAGTTCGACATGCTTTAAGGCCATACACAACCGTGGTTATTTGCGAAGACGGTATGAAATCGTTACCCTTTGATGCCAACCATATTGCCGTTAGGAAATACCACCACCTTGGCGAAGATATCGGCTCGAGTGAAGCACGCCGGTTTAGCAGGTTGTTATCGCAAGCGATCAAGGAAATTTCTTCCAAAAATCCTCCTGATAATGATAGTCCTGTTTACACTTTTATCAATAACCTGAAAGCGCCGGAGATCGCTGCGATTATCATGGATGCTGTAACTGAAGGGAAGGCGGCCGGGCTACCCGGTGAAAAATCTACTTTGGAAAACGAGAGTGAAACCCATAGTGCGTTGATGAAAGAGGTAGACAAAGCCCAAAAATCCGGGGACTGGCTGACCGCAAAAGTATTACTAACGACCATTCGTAGCCGGCAAAAAATGTCAGGTGATGAATTCGAAGATCCTGATACAATGCAACGTCTGGCACTGGCTACTTATAAGGCAAAAATACCCGGAGAGAAAGAGGCTTTGACGGAAGCAACGACAATGCTCACACCTTTAGAGCCGGCAATTTCAAACGATCCTGAAACGCTTGGGCTATGGGGTGCCATTCACAAGCGGCTGTGGGAGATTGATAAAAATCGTGATGACCTCGACAAAGCTATTCGGGCATATGAGAGAGGTTTCTATATTAGAAACGACTATTACAACGGGATCAATTTTGCTTACTTGCTAAATGTGCGATCGGCTAACAATGAAGATCCTGCTGAATCAATTGCAGACTACGTGCGTGCAGAACAAGTCAGGAGGGAGGTGGTAAAAATTTGCAATGAATGGCTGACAAAACACCCGCCTCCACCTGGAGCCGAAGAAAAAGGAGATCCTGCACAAAAATATTGGGAAACCTGGTACTGGGTGCAGGCAACGCTCGCTGAAGCCTACACAGGGACAAAGGAAATTGAGAAAGCAGCAACGACTTTAGATTCAGCGTTTAGCAGAGCAAACGCTGAATGGATGAAAGCCTCTACGCTTTCACAGATAAACAAGCTAAAGACTTTACTGGAAAATTCTCCTTTGAAATATATACGCGATCAAAAAGAGTTTGCTAAAAATTGAATTACGGGAAGGACTTGTTGATTCCCGTATCGCGATATCGGGCAAACTATTTTAATTTCCTAACTTCATTCCCCGCTACAACACGATTGCTTGCCGCCCGGCTCTGCCAAAACACCCAAACTATAATTGTATGAACAAAAAAAAAGTTGTCAAACGAAACGGCATTTCACAAATGATACCATAACGCGAAAACCGGATGTGGGCAACACAACTATAGAACGGAATGCCTCACCTCCCATCCGCCGATAACAAAATGCGTGGCCAAGTGAATTTGGTTTAATAAATAATTTCATAAAAGCATCCCCATGAGCGTACAAAGAATCCTCGTCAAAGGCACTGAAAACATTGCACCTCCCCCTGATACGGAAACGGAAGTTTTAGAATTAAAAAGATCTTATAACATCAGCAGTACTGTCAGAGGCATTGCGGAGACGCATGACATTGCACTTGACAAGTCTGACCTCGTTGAACTTATCTTCAATGATGAAACCAAATGGTTTTGCAATTCGGATAACATTGATGAAATCTTCCCTACCCAACCTACGGTAAACCGGTCTGGCGATGCAGTGTTTGAATTGCCGGCGTCACTCGATGGTAATGCGACTGAGCGAAGTATTGGCGGCAGCATCCTGCTCAAAGGGTTAAACATTTTTGCTAAGAAAGCAATCGCGGGGAAAGTGCAAGAGCTGGCCCATGATTTCGAAACAAAGCAATTGGAGGGAATGAGTGGTTTGTACCTCGTTGACCCTGTTTTCAATCTCCAGCCTTTCAATGCACCCACTAACGGTCAGCATTACCTGCTTTTTTTGCATGGTACCGCTTCTTCGAGCAAAGGGTCTTTTGGCGAACTCCTGAACAGTGACTTATGGAAGTACATGCAGCAAACGTACCAAGGAAATATTCTCGCCTTTCAGCATGAAACGCTTACAAAAAGCCCAATGGAGAATGTACTGGATTTTGTAAAGCAAATGCCCTCCGGAAGCACTTTTGATATCATCAGCCATTCCAGGGGCGGTTTGGTAGGCGATGTGCTTGCAAGGTTTTGCAGTAGCAGTACCGGCTCCAATGGATTTGATGCAAATGAAATTGCCTTTCTCAAAAAAGCCGACGGCCGGCAGGAAGACATTGCTAACATTCTCGCCATCCAGGAATTGCTGAAAACCAAAAAACTTTCTGCGAAAAAATTTATTAGGGTAGCATGCCCGGCACAGGGCACTACACTTGCTTCCAGGCGGATGGATTATATTCTCAATTCTATCTACAACCTGGTCGGGCTTGCCGGAGGTTTTGCTGCGGCTCCGGCTTATGCCGCTTTTAAAAATCTGATCTCTGCAGTTATAGATACGAAAAATGAAGTCGATGTGTTGCCTGGCCTGGAAGCCATGAACCCTGATTCTCCCTTCATCAAAGTATTGAATAGTCCCACCAGTTCCATCCTTATTGATACGCCGCTTGCAGTAATATCCGGAAATTGCAAAGCAGGCTTTTCTTTGAAAGCTTTACTCATCATTGCCAGCAAGCTCTTTTACTTAAAGGATAACGATCTCGTGGTGAATACAAACTCCATGTATTATGGCGCACAGCGCCAGGCGCCCGTGCAATTTCTTTTTGACGAAGCAACCGACGTTGACCATTTCCATTATTTCAAAAATAAAGCCACCACAGATGGTATTATCCAGGCATTAACTGCAGCAGACGGCACTCCCATTCCCGGTTTCCAGGTTTTCACCAAGGATCTCGTTCGTGGTATGGACCGCAATGCACTCCTTGGCCTGGACGGTGGGCAGGTATTCAGTGATACTGTTACAGGCACAAAACCAATCGTGGTGCTGTTGCCAGGTATTATGGGATCCAACCTCGGGACCAGTGAGCACGCCATCTGGATTAATTATTTACGGTTTATCTCCGGTGGCCTGGCAAAGCTGGATATAAAGAACGAGGACATCAAAGCCTCATCGCTGGTAAGTACTTCCTACAAAAAACTGGTGAAGTACCTGGAGCAGGATTATGATGTCGTTACGTTTCCTTTCGACTGGCGGCTTCAGTTAGCTGATATTGCCAAATCATTTGATGAAAAGATCACAGCTCTCCTGTCATTCCATCAACCAATTAAGATCATTGGGCATTCAATGGGCGGCGTATTGGTCCGGGACTTTATTGTAAACTTTCCGGATACCTGGAGCAAGCTGAACGCTTCAGCCGGGTTCAAACTAATTTTCCTCGGTGCACCACTTGGTGGATCTTTCCGGATTCCTTTCGTATTCATGGGAAAAGATCCGATCATCGATAAACTTAGCAAGATTGATATTTTCCATACAAAGAAGGAACTGCTGGGCTTATTTTCCAAAATGCCTGGCTTGCTGAGCCTGCTCCCCCTCGCTAAACAGGATGGTAACGATTTTGCTGATTCTTCCACCTGGTCCGCTTTGAGCGAGCCGCTTGGCAAATGGCCGGTGCCGGGGTCACAAGACCTGAAAGTTTTCGGAAAGTATCGTGATAATGTGTTGTCAGGAATGAAAACGCTTGACTTTACAAATATTGTTTACATCGCCGGTAAAGATTCGTCTACTCCTTGTGGTTATAGAATTGACGAAACAACACGGGGCAAGGAATTGTTGTTCCTGAGTACGGCAGAAGGAGATCAGAGTGTAACGTGGGAAAGTGGTATTCCGCAAAAGATGATCGAGGAAAATGCCGTCTATTACTCAAACACTTCACACGGTAACCTCGCCAACGATCTAGGATTATTTCGCGGCATCACTGATATTCTTGCCACCGGATCTACGACTGCCATCAGCAAGGTCCGCCCCCAGGTTCGTGGTGCTGATAAGGTCTTCCGATCGCCGGAGCAACATGATTTCGACATGTCTGCCGAAGGCGTCACCAACACACTCCTTGGCATTAGCGACCAGCAAACACAAACAGAAGAGCACATAAGCCTCCGCGTTAGCATAAGCAATGGCGATCTCAAATATGCATCTTATCCTTTGCTTGCAGGGCACTTCCTGCAGGATGGTATCTTAAATGCCGAACGTTCTGTAGATAAAAACCTGAAGATGGGTTTGTCTGAAATGCACAAGCTCGGTATCTATCCCGGGGCCATCGGTACGAGTGAGGTGTTTCTGAATG
>JBBQSI010000118.1:0-8627 GCA_038213975.1 Chitinophagales bacterium | reverse complement strand
AAAGTTGCTGAAGAAACGAAAGGGGAAGAACCTGCCAACATGAAAATGGCAATAGACACTGCCCGCTATGATTCCCTGGTGCGTTCCTTAAGCAGTAGTGATACCAACGGTCTCTGGCCTCCAAAAATCGTTTCACCGCTTCCGGGAGCGATCCTGCCATTCCATCGCGTCGTTGCATTTTACGGAAATCTGTATTCTAAGAGAATGGGTATTCTCGGCGAGTTGCCTAAAAACGAAATGCTCCAAAAGTTGAAAGGGGAAGTAGCTAACTGGCAAAAGGCTGATACGACGCTGAAAGTAATACCCGCTTTACATTATGTAGCCATAACGGCGCAGGGCGCAGGCGGCAAGGATGGAAAACATCGCTTAAGAATGCCATTTCATCAAATAGATACAATAATGAATTGGGCAAACGAAATCAACGGACTCGTATTTGTGGACATACAAGTTGGACATAGCACCGTAAAAGACGAAGTGCTTTCCCTCGAAAAATATCTTGCTTTGCCTAATGTTCATCTGGGGATTGATCCTGAATTTTCAATGAAAAATGGTGAGGTACCAGGGACGAAGATCGGGACATTTACAGCCCAGGATATCAATGATGCCATTACCCTCCTGGCTGACCTGGTGAAGAAAAACAACCTGCCGCCGAAGATTTTGGTGGTTCACCGTTTTACGCAGGGAATGGTCAGGAACTACCAGGATATCAAACGGGTACCGGAAGTGCAGATTGTAATGGATATGGATGGTTGGGGAGATAAAATTTTGAAGAAGTCATCTTACCTGAGATATATCTATCGTGAGCCGGTGCAATTTGCAGGCTTCAAACTTTTTTATAAAAACGACACGAAGAAAGGAGCCGACCAGTTATATTCTCCTGAAGAATTGTTGCGCTTCACCCCAAAGCCTGTTTACATTCAGTATCAATAACCAATTTTGCGACATCCTATGAACCGAATTATCGCCGTTATTGCGATCGCAACAACAGTTTTTTTTAGTTGTGCTTCTGAAAACCCGTCTACGATCCTTGCCTCTCAAGATTCAGCGGCAGTGATAGACGCCCCTAAAGCAGACTCTGTTCCAAAAATGGAAATGGCCGATGCAAAAACTATCTTAGGCCGGAAGCAGGTGCCGGTACTATGCTATCATCACATACGTGAAGCCAAGCCCGGTCAAAGTGAAACATTGAAAAACTATTCGGTGTCCCCCGCCCAGTTTGCTGAGCAAATGAAGACGCTGAAAGACAGTGGCTATCAAACCGTATTGCCCGGGCAACTTTATAATTATCTGGCGTATGGGCATGCGCTGCCGGAGAAGCCTGTGATGCTCACTTTCGATGACACGGATGAAGAGCAGTATTCGCTGGCAGCACAAGAGATGAAAAAGTACGGTTACAAAGGAGTTTATTTTCTTATGACAATTTCGATCAACCGTCCGCGCTATATGAGCAAGGAACAGATAAAGGAACTGGCAGATGAGGGAAATGCTATCGAGGCCCACACCTGGGACCACCATATGGTCACTAAGTACACAGAAGAAGATTGGGAGAAACAACTCGACAAGCCTAAAAAGCAGATCATAGATATTACGGGTAAAGAAGTAAACTATTTCGCTTACCCTTTTGGGTTATGGAACAAAAATGCCATCACTGAGTTAAAAGACAGGGGATATAAAATGGCCTTTATTCTTTCCACCAAAAGGGATTCTACAGAGCCATTATATACCGTGCGCCGCATCCTTGTGCCTGGTCAGTGGTCTACACCGGGGATGTTTCGTGCGATGAACCAAAGCTTCAATTAAAAGCCTAGGCCGCTCTTTCCGGAAAATTTCCCAGCCTTTCCGAACCCCTTAAACTATTGGGCGATGTAATTGTAATAAGACGAAGTCGCTTCCGGTATGGATGTGCTATCAATTCCATGAAAACACCTGTCAATTTAATATTCCCCAATCACTTATTTGAGCGTGGTCAATTGGTGGATAACGGCCATCCTGTCTATCTCATAGAAGAATATCTTTTCTTCAGGCATTATAAATTTCACAAGCAAAAGATTGCATTCCATCGTGCTTCCATGAAATGCTACCAGGATTATCTTGAAAGAAGGGGGATAGAAGTCTTTTATATAGAATCTTCTGATAGCCATTCGGACATTCGGGAACTGGTAGCACACCTCGCCCTGCAGGGAATACAGAATAGCAATGCTGTTCCAGCTGCTTTTTATGAAGCTTCTACAGGCGTTGAGGCGACTGATAATAATCGTCGGGATGAATTCCGCAAAGCAAACCTCAGAATTTTTTTTTGCGCTGCTGCCGGCCATGGTATTGATAGATGCCCCCTGATAATTCCCTCCAGCCAATTATTTGGCGAACATGAACCCATTTGTAAACATCAGCAATTATATCTTGAAAATGAGCGATTATAAAAAAGGTACCTGGTGCGAAATATGGGATTCCCTTTTCTGGCGGTTTATGCACGTGCAGCGGGATTTTTTCGCAGGAAATCCGCGGATAGGAATGCTTGTAAAAAACTTTGACAAGATGCCTGTCGATAAAAGAAACAGGCTAATTAAAAATGCCGATCAATACCTTTCGAAACTTCATCGGGGATAGTAATAAGTTTATGTCGTTAAGCTATCAACGGTCTCTAATCTGTTGCTTACTGAATCTCTATTCGATAATAGAACACTTAAAAACTTAATTCATATTCATATAGTCTGCTGTCAAGTTAGCAAGTGCTTTCACGCCAAGTTGGAAGCCGCTTTCGTCGATAAAGAATTCAGCGGTATGATGTGGGGGCGCTTTTGCTTCATCATTTCGTTTAGGCATGCCCCCGAGGAAGAAAAATATCCCAGGTACTTCCTGCTCAAAAAATGAGAAATCTTCTGCTCCGGTGACTGCGGGCGTTGCGATCACATTGCCCGCGCCTGCTGACTTGATCAGCGATGGGCGCATACTGGCAGATAATCCAGGATCATTATAAGTTACCGGGTAATGGGAGGTATAAGGAAGTTTCAAATCAACGGTGGCACCTGCGGCTTCAGCGGTTTTTGTGATAATCGTTCGCACTCTCTCGAGCATCATTTTTTCATCCTCAACGCTTAACGACCTGACAGTTCCCAACATTTCCACTTCCCGCGGAATAATATTCCCGCGATTCCCTCCATTGATTGCACCTATCGTGACGACGCCCGCGTTTTCAGTCACATTGAGATTGCGGCTGACAACAGTTTGCAGATTGTTGATGATCTGTGCACTTACTACTATCGGGTCTACTGCCAGCCAGGGATAGGCGCCATGCGCCGGTTTACCTTTCACCACTATTTTCATATCGTTCACAGCGGCCATTGTTCCGCCGGGCTTGTAAGCTATTTTTCCAACTGCCAGGTTGGATCTGATGTGCAGTCCGAAGATTACGTCCACCTTAGGATTTTCCATTACCCCCTCTTTCACCATTAATTCTGCACCGCCTTCTTCGCCTTCCGGTGCGCCTTCTTCAGCCGGCTGGAAAATAAATTTCACGCTTCCTTTAAGCTCCGATTTTACAGAAGAAAGTATTTCGGCCACTGCCATAAGAATGGCGACATGCGAATCATGTCCACAGGCATGCATCACATTCACTTCTTTGCCATTGAAAGTGCTCACTTCTTTTGACGCGAAAGCCAGGCCCGTATTCTCTTTGATCGGCAAGCCATCCATATCTGCCCGTAGCGCTATCACGGGTCCGCGACGGTCTCCTTTGAGCAGGCCCACTACGCCAGTTTTCGCTACACCTGTTTGCACTTCGAGGCCCAACGAGCGCAAATGATTGGCCACAAGCTCTGCTGTACGATTTTCCATATTGCTTAATTCAGGATGTTCGTGAATATCACGTCGCCAGCTGATCATCTTATGCTCGATCTCCCTGGCTTTATTGTCTAAAACGCTCCGGAGGTCTTTCTTTTGGGAAAATGCTGCCGGTCCGAAAAACAGGAGAAAAACAAAAAAATTCTTCTTCATCAAAAGGATTATTTAAATTGAAGTACGTAGTAAAGACAATGCAACGAAATTAAGCACTGCAGGTTTTCGTCCCTACGCAAATTCTTCCCCGTACGGACAAAATACTAAATCGCCTTCCGGAAATACTTAAAAGACAGGCACGAATGTTTAAGCAATCTTCAAAGAAAGGATTCGGTCTAAAGGCATGGCGTGGATCGTCAATGACCCTGCTCGCGATGAATTTTACTGAAAAGCCAAAAGGATTATTCGCGGGTTTTAGCCTTGCTTATATTAATCCGAAAGGGAACAAATACTACATAAAGAATCTCATCAACTTTGAAGGAAGCAATGATGTCACCAGCACATTTGTTTCGCCAATCCAACTTTTTCGCTGGGTTCATTTCCCGGGCTCATATCAGCAGACCGGCATCCTGACGGGAGAGTATACCTACCTGGCTACGCCCAGGTACCTGGATGAAGATAAGAAGCTGATAAAGATTGACCGGAGTCAAACAGTTTCAGTTAAAATATTGGTTGACGATCTTAAAAAGGCAGGCCTGACCCTGGCGTTTACGCGTGCATTTTTAAAATCGCAGGCTTTCGCAAAAAGATATGGCAATAAACAGAAGTTGCTTCCGGCGTCAGGCAACTGGATCTTCGATACTAACGTAAAAGCAGGAACGAAAAATGGTAACGAGTTTTCTTATGAAAATATGTTCTCCTGGTTGGGTTACGGTGCACGCATGCAGATCTATGATTTTTTTAGGCAGGCTACGGCAAACGCAGACTATACTATTGACATGTTTGCTTATGATTTTAATGATCCGTTAATTGCGGGAACGTGCCTGGCTCTTGCAGCTCAAGGCCGTATCCGGCTGATCATGGACAATGCATCTCTTCATACCGGAGAGAAAGCGGAAGAGGATGATTTCGAGAAACGCTTCCGGGAAATTGCCATCGGCGAAGCGGAAATTTTTCGATGCCACTTCGCGAGATTTGCACATTGTAAGGTCATTATCCTGAAGCACAAAGGCCAACCGGTAAAAGTACTGACAGGGTCTACAAATTTTTCTTACACCGGGCTCTACATTAATGCGAATCATGTAATCGTGTTTGACCATGAGGGTGCAGCCGTGTATTACCAGGAAGTATTTGATACTTGCTGGAAAGATGGGAAGGCCCCGTCTTTCAGGAAAACAAATTTTGCCGCGAAACGAAAAAAATTTATCATGCCCGGCCTGCCAACTACAGAAATAAATTTTGCACCGCATACCCCTGCACAAGCAAAGTCGTTAATTGATGAAATCACGCAAAGGGTTACCCGTACAGAAACAAGTTCGGTCATTTTCTCTGTTATGGAAATGGGGCCGGGCACAACAGGATCGCTGGTACCGGCCTTAAGAAAACTGCATAAAAATGACACCGTTTATTCTTATGGAGTCACTGACAATAGCGGAGATGATATTTCCTTATATAAACCCGGCGTAAAGAATGGCCTGCTAATAAATGCCAAAGCCGCACGCCGAGAGTTGCCGCCACCATTTGAGAAAGAACATAGCCTTGGTCTCGCCCATGCCATACATCACAAATTTGTCGTCCTGAATTTCAACAAAGCCGATGCCCGGGTTTATTGCGGGTCATCCAACCTTGCCCTGGGAGGAGAAATAAGCAACAGCGATAACCTGTTGTGCATAAAAGACGGCGATGTCGCCACTGCTTTTGCCATAGAAGCTATTCGGTTGACTGATCACTATAACTTTCGCTCTCTGAAAGACAAAGAAGACGCCGCACCGGTCGGGGAAATGAAGCCAATCAGGTTGGATGTGTCTGGAAAATGGGTCAACAAATTTTATGATACAAATGATATTCGGTGTATCGAGCGGAAAGTATTTTCCTGAGGACTTCTTTTTTCCATTCTTTAACTTGCAGACTCACCGGAATGGTGCAACGATTATGAAAAGAAAGAACTCATCCTGGTAGTATGTTTTTTAAGAAGTTCGTCTCGATATCCTGCCTCGCTTTCCTGTTAATAGCTAACGTCACTGCACAGCCGTGTACTACGCTGGGTCAAACGCCATCTACTGCCTTTCCAGTTTGTGGTACAGACACTTTCAGCCAGGCAACGGTGCCTTATTGCGGCGGGCGAAGCGTGCCTGGTGCCTGCAACAATGATGGGCTCGCTGATCTAAATCCTTTTTGGTATAAGTTTACCTGCTTCGAAAGTGGTACACTGGGATTTGTAATCACCCCCAATGATTTAGATGATGATTACGATTGGCAAATATTCGATGTTACCAACCGTCCTTCCGACGATGTATTTAGCGATCCGGGGCTATTCGTTGCGTGCAACTGGTCCGGCAGATTTGGGCTCACGGGTACCTCTGCTGCAGGCCAGTCCCTCATAAATTGCGCCGGACAAACCTACCCAACTTTTAGTAAAATGCCGGACCTGATAAAAGGGCATGAATACCTTTTACTCATCAGTCACTTTACGCGTTTTACACCTTCGCAAAATGGCTATTCACTTTCTTTTGGCGGTGGCACAGCCAGCATAACGGACACGCTTAGCCCAACCATCACCAGGGCTTCTGTATCCTGCGATGCCAAAACCATCACACTACAAACTAATAAACTTTTACGCTGCGCCAGCCTCGCTGCTGACGGGAGCGATTTTACACTCTCAGCGGCTGGTTATAAATTTATTGCCGCGAAATCTGTAAGCTGCTCAGGCGGATTCGACCTGGATTCTATCTCCTTGGAAACCGATAAGCCGCTGCCTCCGGGAAAATATAGTGTGTCTGTAAAGAATGGCAGCGATGGCAATTCTGTGTTGGATTATTGTAACACCGGAATAACAGTTGGAGATGCAGTTTCTTTTGAAGTGTTCGATAACAAACCAACTCCACTGGACAGCATAGTGCCGCCAACATGCGCCCCAAAATCCATTCAACTTGTTTTTCAGAAAAATATTTTGTGTAATTCTGTTTCTCCGGATGGTAGTGATTTTGTGATTACCGGGCCTTCTCTTGTAAACATCACCAGTGCGGGCGGTTCCTGTGTAAATGGAAAATCAAACGTTATCACACTCAACTTTTTGCAACCAATCGTAACAGGCGGTTTGTACCAGGTTTCATTACAGCAGAGTATCGATGGCAATACCATTATTGATGAGTGCCTGCAACAAACGCCGCCTTCAACCATTGCGTTTACCTTGAAGGACACAGTCTCTGCTGATTTCACTTTCGCAGCCAATCAAAGTTGCAAATTCACCACTACTAATTTTAAGCATCCCGGCAGAAATGGAGTTTCCGAGTGGACCTGGGAAATGGACACCTTATCCAAAAGTGCTTTGCAAAATCCTGTCGTTGTTTTCAACACCTATGGTGATAAAGTTATCAGGCTCGCCGTCACTAATGACTTCTGCAGCGATAGTTCAATCCAAACGATCAACATCGGAAATGAACTAAAGGCATTGTTTGATGTCAGCAACACTATCTGCCCGGAAGATTCCGCTGTTTTTCACAACAATAGTATCGGGAATATTACGTCGTACACCTGGGACATGGGAGACGGCACCGCCAGTTCACTCGAATTCCCTGAACCGAAATTTTATACACTGAATGGAATTGAAAAAATATACCCCGTTCGGCTGATTGTGAAAAATGATCTTAACTGCTATGATACAGCCGTCAATCCCATTAAAGTGCTTAAGTCATGTTACATCGCGGTGCCAACTGCGTTTACCCCTGATGGTGATGGCTTGAATGATTTTCTGTACCCACTAAATGCCTTCCAGGCCGGCAACCTGGATTTTAAAGTGTACAATCGTATCGGGCAACTGCTTTTTCATTCTACGGACTGGAGGGATAAATGGGATGGTAAATTTAAAGGCGAACCCCAAAATTCCGGCATCTACGTCTGGATGCTCAGCTTTACCAACCTTGCAAATGGCAGGCAAATATTTCAGAAAGGTTCCACTATCCTGGTCAGGTAAACTGATTTGCCTGCAAAGGCAGACAGCAATAGGCAGTTATGCTAAATAAGTTTTCTCTCAACAGCGGCCGGGTTTGGGATGGTGACTAATAAAAATGGAAATACCACGGTTCGCGTACATTACGGCGATACCCCCATCTCAAGACCTAAGAATTCGAAATCATGAACTTGATCAAGTTCGGTCATTAGAGGTCCGACCAGCCGCAATAAATTTGAGGCAATGATTTAAAAAAAAGTATTGGGCAGTTTTATACCCTATACTTTTTCCGTGCCTATTTCACCTGGTCATCGTCAACTACGAATCTTATTCTTTTCCCCCAGGCCGGAACTTCAATAACTGTTGCCAGTATTTTACCATTCTCTTCAACCGTCATCTTAGCCTCGCTGCTTTCGCCGTGATTGTCAGTAAGCGTGGTGTTAAAAATGGTTATACCGTTCTTAAAGGAGTCTTCCCCAATTGCAAATCGCATCTTTTACAGTGCCGGTCAGCGCATCATTTGGATCATCACCGTGTATTACTTTGACAATATTCTTGGAAACTAAAACGGTAATTTTCCTCTTCGGTTCGTTCTACATTCCCATTGGCCGTGTTTACAAATTCCACTTCAGAACCCTTATAAACAATGCTTTGACTGGTACATTGCGCTTCGGCAGCAAGTAAG
>JBBQSI010000117.1:0-8633 GCA_038213975.1 Chitinophagales bacterium | reverse complement strand
AAAAAGTGGGACGTATTTTCAAAAAGTATTACCTTGACACAGACCCCACTTGACCAATACTTCTGCCAACAAACCGTTTGCCATTATTGGGGCAGGAAGTTGGAGCAATCAACAGCATCTCATTATGGTGCTTCGGTTCGGGCGGGAAGTTCATTGTTCAACTTTTGTTTGTTACATTTACATCCGTCCGCTGTTGTGCTGAAGTTCGGGCTGAAGGAACATGAAATACCCCAACAAACGGCAAGCGGGCAATCGTTGTACGCCACTTGTTTGAAAGCCTATTAAATCACAATCATGAAATCCATATTGAGTGCTTTTTCTGCGCTTTTCTTTAGTATGACATTTTGCAATGCACAGACAAGCGAGAAACCAAAAATAAATGCAATATCATTTGAACTTGGTAAAACAGGACTTATTTACAACCTGACCTTTGACCATAAACTTGCCTCGAAAAATATTGGTTTTCGTTTTGGGGCAGGCTCTAATCTTGGACAATATCTGAATGTTATATCCGTTGGCGGTGGTGGTTATTATCTTGTGGGTAGTATAACCAAATTTCTTGAACTTGGATTAGATATACAGTATTTGATAGTAGATGAAGTAAGTGACGACCAGAGAGGCATTGCTTCTATTTTTGTATATCCTAATTATTCAATTAAGACAATTTACCCAAGCCTCAACCTTGGCTATCGTTGCTATGGAAAGAAATCTTTGTTCAGAGTTGGATTCTCGCCTGGACTAATTAAAAGTAAACTGATACCTGGTGGTTATGTCAGTTATGGTATCACATTTTAATTTGACACTTCCTACATTGTAAGACCAAAGCGGCATGCAGTCGAGTAAGCAAGGGGGATTTCACCCCCTGCTCCTCACAGAACCGTACGTGAACCTCTCGATTCATACGGCTCTTCAAGATGATGTTGGCAATTAGTAAGCCGGGCATACACTCCAATGGGCAAACAAACCGGGTTGCGTCTTATACAACGTATTGAGCCATCGGCGGCTCTTATATAAATTCAGCCGTTTGTTCCATTTGCACCATTTTTCAAGTCGTCTATTCACAAAGCGCCATAGGTCGTTCAGATCCCTTTTGATAAAGTGACAGTAGTAGTTTTGCCAGCCACGCACTAATGGATTCAACAGATTCGCTACCACATATATACTGCCCGTTCGGGTGTGTAGTCGCAAACTGCGTATCTTATCCATTATCCTTTTCTTCGATGCTTTGGATGGCGAGGGCAGTATCCGCAACTTCCATTGCCCTTCCACCTTTACCCATTTCGGTGTAAACTCATAACCGCCCATTTCGAATGTGTGAACTTCTCTTACACTTCTTTTTGTTTGGTTACGTTGTAAACAAACAATTTGGGCTTTTATGGGGTGAATGGTTAGTCCGCATTCTGTAAAACGTTTCTGTAGTTTGTTCAAAATGCTTTGTGCTATCTGCTCCCTTCTTGTGTGAATGATGATGTCGTCTGCATAACGCTCAAACCGGATACCCGGATAGTTTTGCTTCATCCATCCATCAAACACTATCCCGCTATACGGGACAGGCTATGCAAATACAGGTTGGCTAACAGCGGACTGAGTACTCCTCGTACACAATTGGTAACTTTTATCATTTTGCTCATTGTTACCCTCTTTTAAAGGTATGGAATGTTTAATATCGATGATGTCATCGCCAACCACTACCTCTTTTACTAATAGCCTAAGTATCTTCTTTTTCTCCTTTATATCAAGCTGATGGATGTTTTGGTCCAACTGGTTTGAAAAACTTTGCACATCCAATAATTGTAAGCGCTGATCCATCGCCAGTTCATGTGTCTTTAATATCTCAAGTTCCTTTTCTGAGGCATTCACCCGTTTCTGAAGTTCTGGCATTCTCTTCCTCAATTGTGATATGGGTATTAGGCCTTCCTGATAAGCATCCAGCAACTTATCCATTGACAACATTTGTTTGTTTCTTTGCTTTTCAATAGCCGCCCTTTGAAGTACAACAGGACTTGCCTTCCTGGTTTCTTCTATTCTTTTCTCAATCTCTCTTTGAATAAGGCCTGGGTCTTCCAGCAGCGATACCACCTGATCCCATACCACCTGGTCAAGGTAATCCTGTCTGACTGGCTTACAACTGCACTTTCTAACCCCTTCAAAACGATACGCATCAGAGCCAAAACACCGGTAGTAATAAATTCGTTTTTCGGCGGATGTTTCCGTAAAGCATCTGTATAAGGAATAGCCGCATTCACCACAAACCATCATGCCCTGCAGAAGGGTCATTACTTTTGTATTCCTTTGTGAATGAACTTTGTTACTCTTTAATCGCTCCTGAACAATATCAAATGTAGACTGCGGGATGATGGGTGGAACAGGTATCTCGATCCATTCTTCCCTTGGCTTTTCTCTGCTACAACTATTACGGGCATTAAATCCTCCTTTTGCCCGTAACGCTTTTGTAATTCTTTTCCGCTCAGTATGCTCCGTCTTTCCATAACAAGCTTTACCGGTATAGGCCGGGTTGCGAAGCATACCCCATACTGTTGATCTTTCCCATTTAGATATCGCTTTCCTGGTGGGTATCTTCTGTTCATTTAACGCTCTTGCAATGGCACCAATACTTAAAAAGTCTTCGGCATACAATTTATAAACTTGCTTAACTACCATTTCTTCTGCATTGTTGATCTCATAGTATGCAGCAGTCTCTGCTGTTTTTTTGTTATAAGTATATCCATAGGGTGCGCCACATAAAACATTCACTACGCCTGACTTTGCTTTAAATCGCTTTCCCCGTCTTGATCGCTCTTTGATCATCGCCCTTTCATACTCTGAGATCATTCCCTGGAACTGCAGCAGCAATGCTTCTTCAGGGGTTTCTGCTTTGGGAGAATTCATAAAAATTACTTCCACGCCGCAGGATGCAAATTCATCCATCAACACCACCTGGTATGCATAGTTGCGGCTAAGCCTGTCCGGGCTATAAATTAACACTGCCTGTATTTGCCCCTCCGCACTTAGATCTCTTACCCGTTCAAGTCCGGGTCGGACTAAAATAGCGCCACTATAACCTTCATCCTTAAATACATATTCTCCCGGAACAACATACCCATGTTCCTCAGCAAAATTCAGCAGCTCATCTACCTGGCTGCCGATTGTCTTATTCTCTTTCTGCTGATCCGAAGACACTCTCGTATATATCGCTGCTGTTTTCATATACTGACTCTTCTATTTGTTCATTACCGGAATCTCCGGTTGGTATAATTTGATTATTGGTTGGGATGAGAAGATGGTAAACCTGAGAGAGCTTTTGCTCCCACATCCGATCGTAGGAGAATGATATTTTAGCTTGTCTCTCTTTTTTGGACATGATCTTTCTTTGCTAAAAATTCTTCCAGCGCTGCACTGACTACTTTGCTGATAGTCATCCTTTGATTGTTTGCAAATTTTCTTGTCCGGGTGCTCAGGCTGGGTGGTATTTTGACAGTAAATACAACAGATGCTTCGGGTATAGCCAATTTTCCATTGATCTCTTTGGCTTGCTGAACATAGCGATACGCCTGTATTTGTGACACACCATACTGCTTCATTAAGTGTGCTATCACCTGGGATGGTGGTTGCTCTTTCTTCAATAAAGAATAAGCTTGGTTGATACGTTTTGCCAGTTCCATATTCCGTGATCGTTCCATTTTTCATAAATATAATACTTTTTATGAAGTACTAAAATAAATTAGAAACTAAAATCTTCCCCTTTTAATTAAAAACTGCCTTAAAAATTCAATGTTTGTGGGTGTGTACGAGGAGTGATTACTCCTCCCTGCGGGGTTCCACTCTCAGGTTGTGTCTGACTTCCGTCTTCATTTACCACACTGGCTTTTAACCAACGGCTAACGTAAAGGCTTACCCACTTTTCTTTGCAATAAAATTGCAATGCCTTCAACAGTTTGTCGTGTGGTATGGTATCAAAATAACTCTTGATCCAGCGTAATTACATACGGGTATTGCTGGCAATTGAACTTTGCCCGGTGCAGCGCACCCGCGCATACTTTTGCCTGCTCTGTACCCATACGAGTTTTGATGAAAATGAGGCTCTAAACATTTCTCTAAGTGAACCCGTACTACCTGTTGTGCTATCCTGTCCAGCAATGTGGGCAGGCCTAACACTCTTTTACTGCCATCCTTCTTAGGAATGCTGACAGCCCTGATGGCTTTTGGAAAATAACTTCCTGATGCAAGGCGTACCCACAACTGGTATAATAGCTGGCTGCGATGGGTGTGTAAATACTCCCACGACATCTCATCTATACCGGCTGCTTCGCCGCCTTGCTTTACACGGCTGTACGCTTCCCATACCATCTGTGTGGTAATGGGTACGCTTACTCCTTGTTTGGAAAACAGTTCCATCATTCCTTTCGGTTGTTTAATGTTTTACCAATTTTGTCATCTTGTATACCCCTTCGCTACTGCCAGCTTTCGAAGGCGATCATCACTACTACAGGTACATCCGTCCCTGTGATTGATTTGTGAAGGTGTATTACATCTTACGGGTGCTCCGCTTGATAGTTTCGCCTCTATGCTTCTCGTACGTTCTGGCACTGCTTCAAACGTCTTTACCTATTAAGCATATTCAACCAACACAGGTTCTCCAGTTCCGCCTCTGCGCCTATCTGTAAGTCCCGGCGGCATTATCCCGGATGCAGCTAACACTTCTGGCAACTTCTAACGAATGTTAACTCTGTTGAAACAATCATGTGCATCGTTTCTTTTTGCATCGCTTCACTCACCGTTTCCGCTATGGAACTTCATGCGATAACTCCTACTCCCTCTCCTTCTTTCATCTTAAATCGTACAACACCTTCCAATCTAAAATTTGAAAGGTTTTTCGTTATATTGTCTTCATTATTCAATAAATCTCAAAACTTACTACACCTATTAGGTTACCTACTTTTATTAGTTCGGTTACCTACCAAAAATTTATTTTAATCATATGAACCACACCCATTCCGTGTTATTCTGGATAAACAGAGCAAAAGCTAGTAAAACTGGCCAAATGCCTATTGATGCAAGGTTGACTGTCAGTAGAAAAAGAGCAGAAATAGCTACAGGCGGTTGTATAGAAAGTGAACGTCGGAATGTTAAAGAAGGCAATATGAAAGCCCAGCCCTGGCAGGTGTTCGCTATCCCCTGACGGAGTCTCGTTTTATAATTTAAAAATGGGTTAAGGCATATCATCTTGATAGTTACTTTTTGTTTATTACTTTTTTATGAGAGCATTTATTAATTCTGATTATTGGCCCTTTGTAGTGCTTTTGCTGAGTGTGGTAATGTTGGTGACCTTGATTACCAGGTGGCGTTTTCATCCCTTTGTCGCCCTTATGTTATCTGCCATATTTGTTGGATTACTATCGCCAGCTTTGCCGGTAGTACCCGGGCAAAATCCGTTGGTGACAGTAATTGAATTACCTATGACCGAGTTTGGAATTATGGCCGGCAAAATTGCCTGGGTTATTGCTGTGGCGGCTGTGATAGGTACGGCAATGATGGAAAGTGGAGCAGCAGAACGGATCGTAAATCAACTGCTGAAAACGCTTGGAGAAAAGAGAGCTGCGATGGCCCTTATCATTAGCGGTTTTATATTATCAATACCTGTTTTTTTTGATACCGTATTTTTCTTATTGATACCTCTGGGAATAACCCTGGCTCGTAAGACAGGTAAGGATTTCGTGCTGTATGTTGTTGCCACTGGTGGTGGAGCAGCCATCTCCCACAGTATTGTTCCTCCCACACCCGGACCTCTGATTATGGCTGAAACACTTAACATTGAGTTGGGTACGGTCATGATAGCTGGAATTGTAGCAGGAATTATCCCAACTATCGTTGTGCTTGGCGTAGCAAAATGGCTCAATAAAAAGCTAACCATTCCGGTTAGGATGGTTGATGAGAAGGTAACATCGATTCCGAATCCACCTTCACTGGCGCTTTCAGTGCTGCCTATTGTCGTTCCGCTTATAATGATCAGCCTTGCATCAATTGTACAGGCAATTAATGGTAACCTTCCGGGTTGGATTGCATTTCAGGGGAATAAAAATATCGCTATGGGTGCCGGTGCTTTTCTGGCACTTTTTATTTGGGCCAAGTCCCAAAAACTTGGATCAAAAGACCTATGGGAAGCGATTGCCAAGCCATTAGAAATAGGCGGTGTCATAATTCTGATCACCAGCGCGGGCGGTGCGTATGGGGCCATGATACAACACAGTGGCATTGGAAAAGCAATCAGTCTTACCACCCAAAAATTTCATGTGCCTTACATACTCCTTGCGTGGATGATTTCTGCCGTTATGAAAATTGCTCAAGGTTCTGGTACAGTCGCTATGATTACTTCTGCAGCAATTATGGCAGCATTAATAGGACCTGCATTTAATCTTCCATATCATCCTGTCTATATTTTACTATCTATTGGATTTGGCTCTCTGTTTATATCATGGATGAATGACAGTGGCTTTTGGGTGGTAACACGTATGAGCGGTTTTACTGAGAAAGAAGGCTTGCAGACCTGGACTGTCTTGCTTGCAATAATAGCCGTAGTTGGACTTCTCCAGGTTATGTTGTTGTCATGGATATTGCCTCTAAAATGATATTTTTATATTCTGCACAGGGTGATCATTAATTTTATAATAATAACTAATTGAAATGCGAATACTTATTTTGGGCGGTGGCGGGTTTTTAGGTAGAAGACTAGCAAAAGAACTCATACAAAATGGAGGCCTTGGCGAGGGTGAAATTGTTCGCTTAACAGTGGTGGATATTGCATTTGAAGATAGACTTCACGATTCAAGAGTTGAATACATCCAGGCAGATTTCAGTGATGAAGTCACCATTACAAATATTCTGAAGCAGGAGCCCGATGTGATATTCCACCTTGCAGCCATTGTGAGTGGAGAGGCGGAAAAAAATCTTGAGTTGGGAATGAAAATAAATTTCCATGCTTCGTTACAGATTTTAGAATTATGCAGAAAGCTTGCTATTCATCCCCGGATTGTTTTTGCCAGTTCTTGCGCAGTATTTGGAGGCGATGTTTCAAGGGTAATAACTGACGAAACTGCGCCGAAGCCACGTAGTTCCTATGGTACGCAGAAAGCAATGGTAGAACTGTTGATAAATGATTATAGCCGCAGAGGTTTTGTAGATGGGCGAAGCATCAGGTTGCCTACCATTGCCATCCGGCCAGGAAGACCAAATGCGGCAACCTCATCCTTTGTAAGCTCCATCATCCGTGAACCCTTACAAGGAAAAAAAGCTTCTTATCCGGTACCTCCGGAAACACCCTGTTGGATACTTTCTCCAAAAGGTGTCATCAAAAACTTTATTCACGCAGCTAATATTGATGAAAAACTGCTCGGAGACGACAGAGTTATCAACCTTCCCGGCTTGACTGTTTCCGTTAGGGAGATGATAAATAGTCTGCAGCAGATTACTGGTCCTGAGATAACCAACCTAATAACTTATGAACCGGATGCATTTCTGCAGAGTATAGTACTTACATGGCCGCCCTATTTTGATACGGTAAGAGCTAAAGAACTTGGTTTTGTTAGCGATTCATCCGTGGAAGAAATTATACGATCGTATATAGCAGAGGAAGGTATAGAGAATATAAAAATCAACATTGAAGGATGACTCAACCCAATAAAATTGCAATAGTTACCGGAGCAGGTTCCGGCATTGGAAGAGCAGTGGCAATAGCACTCTTTAATGATGGATGGTCCATTGTTCTTGCCGGCAGGCGGGAAAAGCAACTTATAGAAACGGCGAATGCATGTGATGTTAACACGCTGGTTGTGCCTACTGATATTACCATTCCTGAAAGTGTGCAACATCTTTTTAGCCAAACAATGAAAACCTTTGGCCGCCTGGATTTGCTTTTCAATAATGCAGGCATAAATGCGCCCGCAAAACCATTTGAAGAGCTGACTCTGCAGGACTGGCAAAGGGTAATTAATACCAATTTGACCGGCGCTTTTTTATGTGCGCAGGAGGCATTTAAAATTATGAAACACCAGGATCCAAAAGGTGGGCGTATCATAAACAATGGTTCCCTATCTGCCCATGTACCCCGCCCCCATTCTGCACCGTACACGGCCAGCAAACATGCTGTAACAGGTTTAACCAAGTCTATCTCGTTGGATGGCCGTGCATTTAATATTGCCTGTGGGCAAATAGATATTGGAAATGCCAGCAGTGAAATGACTAAACAAATTGAAGAAGGGGTGCTACAGGCTGATGGCTCCCGGAAAATTGAACCTACTATGAAGGTGGAGGAGGTGGGCCGCGCTGTAGCTTATATGGCCAGTTTACCACCCGATTCCAATATTCCATTTCTGACAATTATGGCCAATCAGATGCCTTTTATAGGAAGAGGTTAAAATGAATGATATAGGGCTAGCTGCACAATAGAAATTAGGTTTAAACTAAACCAGCCTAATATTGCTTTGAGGTGCGTGTCACTATAAATTTTGAACTATAATAAGACTTTATACATGCGGTGGCAGAGAAGATGTCTCCCTTAGCACTTTTATTTTTTCAGGCCGGTAAAAGTTAAAAACGTAATGCTGTACGGCGGTAATTCCTTAGAAAGGTAGTTTTCT
>JBBQSI010000116.1:0-8674 GCA_038213975.1 Chitinophagales bacterium | reverse complement strand
ATTCAGAATCAGTGTACCTTTTTTCATACCGGGAACAGAACCGGTTATGTGATAGTTTCCCTCTTGCGCAAATGAAAAGTGAAAGGAAGCCAGGATGATAGAAAGCGGGCAAATTATTTTTTTAAAGGAGATCATTTTTTGAATTTATTTAAACGAGTTCTATCACGATTGCGCTGGCACCACCGCCACCATTGCAAATCGCCGCTGCGCCAAGGCGTGCGCCCTTTTCTTTCAATACGTTTATAAGTGTAACGATGATCCTGGCACCACTGGCGCCAAGCGGATGGCCCAGGGAGACAGCTCCCCCGTGAACGTTTACTTTTTCCGGGTCCAATTTTAGTTTTTGCGTGTTTACTATCCCAACGACACTGAAAGCTTCATTCAACTCGAAATAATCGATTTCATCGACGCTTAATCCTGCTTTAGAAAGTGCTTTTGGTAAGGCTAACGAAGGTGTTGTGGTGAACCACTCCGGCGCTTGCTCCGCATCCGCGTATCCGAGTATTTTTGCAATTGGTTTCAGCTTAAATTCTTCAACTTCTTTTCGGCCTGCAAGCACCAGGGCGGCAGCTCCATCATTTATAGTGCTTGCATTCGCCGCTGTCACAGTTCCATCTTTCTCGAAGGCAGGCTTCAAACCGGCAATCTTTTCAAACTTCACGTTAAAAGGTTCTTCGTCTTCATCCATCATTATTGGCTCGCCTTTTCGCTGTGGTATCTCTACAGAAATTATTTCATTAGTAAACTTTCCTTCTTTTATCGACGCCTGGCTGCGTTTGTAACTTTCCATAGCAAACTGATCCTGCTCATCGCGACTGATGTTACATTCCCGTGCACACAATTCCGCAGCGTTTCCCATCGCATAATCTTTGTAAACATCCGTAAGCCCATCTTTCGCCAGCCCATCTACTAAAACAGCGTTACCAAATTTTCCACCCCATCTCGCTGTGGTAGCATAATAGGGAGCACTACTCATGTTTTCCATGCCACCGGCAACTACTACACGCGCATCTCCAAGCTGTATTGCCTGCGCTCCCTGCATTACAGCCTTCATGCCACTGGCACAAACTTTATTGATAGTTGTGCAGCATACATCCGCAGGAAGGCCGGCAAGTATAGCGGCCTGGCGCGCCGGAGCCTGGCCGAGATTTGCTTGTAGCACACAGCCCATATACACTTCATTTATTGAAGATGGAGATATGCCAGACTTCTCCACTGCGGCTTTAATGGCAGTGGCCCCAAGCTTTGGTGCTGGTACATCCTTAAGCTTACCTCCGAAACTTCCGATGGGGGTACGGACTGCCGCTATAATGAATACTTCTTTTTCCATAATCTTAGTTGGAGATCAAATATACAAAACGACCTACCGAAGACCATATCAAGATTATGCGAATTAACCTTTTGCCAATTTAAAAAAAGTCAGGGGCGGTTTTTTAAAGAAATCTTATTTTGCATCGCTAAAGAAATCTTAAGTACTTATCAGCATGAAGGAATACAAGCATCTGTCGATTAGAAAGTTTTTGACGCTCATTTTTGTTACTGCACTCGTACTCTCTCTTGTTAGCATCATCTTACTCCGGGCCTGGCTTTAATAGCAAGCTGCTTCTGGAATACCTGTTAGGCTTAGTCCGCGTTGTTGATTGACAGCAGGAGATAATGGGCTAACTTCATCCTCTTATTTTTCCAACTATTGATTTCTCAGGAAACTATACAGCAAATCATCAGCAGGATCGATATCATCGAGATACTAAGTTCCTTTATTAAGCTCAAAAAGCGAGGCCAAAACTACTTAGGCTTATGTCCTTTTCATAATGAGAAGACACCCTCCTTCACTGTGTCGCCATCCAAAGAAATTTATAAATGTTTTGGATGCGGCCGGAGTGGAAACACAATAGGCTTTCTGATGGAGCATGAGAAATACAGCTATGTAGAATCACTGCGGTGGCTTGCTGAAAAATATAATGTAGAAATTGAAGAATCGGAAGTGTCGCCAGAGGCTAAAGTCCAGCAACTCGTAAGTGACAGCCTCTACATTATCAACAACTTTGCTCAAAAATATTTTAGTGATCAACTTTTAAATTCTCCAGAAGGAGAAGATGTGGGGATGACCTATTTAAAAGAACGGGGATTCCGGGGCGACATTATTGAGAAATTTCAGCTCGGTTATAATCCGGATAACCGGCATTCATTCTCAACGGCTGCATTCGAGGCGCAATACCAACCGGAATTACTTGAGCGCTCAGGGCTTGTAGTAAATCGCGATGGAAATGTGTTTGACAATTACCGTGGACGTATCATATTCCCGGTGCACAACGCTTCAGGAAAAATTGCTGGTTTTGGTGCAAGGCTAATTCGGAAAAATGATAAAGCCCCGAAGTATATCAATACGCCGGAGAATGAAATCTATGTAAAAAGCAGGATTCTCTACGGATCATGGTTTGCGCGGCAGGCTATCGATAAATTTGATGAGTGTCTGCTGGTAGAAGGTTATACCGATGTAGTCTCGATGCACCAGGAGGGAATCGAAAACGTTGTGGCAAGTGGGGGTACTTCATTGACTCCTGACCAACTAAGGTTAGTTAAAAAGTACACCAAGAACCTGACGATTATTTATGATGGGGACGCTGCGGGTATCAATGCTGCCTTGCGTGGATTGAACATGGCAGTGGAAGAAGGATTGAATGTTTACCTGGTAATGCTTCCTGAAAACGAGGATCCTGACAGCTATGTGAAAAAATTGGGCGGAGGGAAATTTGCAAATTTCTTAAAAGAAAACAAGCGCGACAGCATTGTATTTCAAATAGAAAGAGCAGCAGTAGAAGCTGGCAGCGATGCTACAAAAAAGACTGAGCTGGTAAAAGCCCTTGCAGAAACTATTTCGAAATTCAACAGGGCAGAAGATTTTATAAAGCAGCAAGACTATATCCGCAAAACGGCCGAGATGCTTCAGATTGATGAACGCGGCATGACGAACCTGGTAAACTCGTATCTCCGCGAAAAGATCCGCAAAGCAGACAAAAAATTCATCCCTGAACGGGATTTCAATTCCTCATTAACTCCCCAAGAATACCCTGAGGACGACACCGAAATCGTTTCAAAAGACGACGTCCATGAGCGGGCTGTTGTCAGGTGTCTCCTGGAATATGGCCTAAACGAATGGGAAGAAAATAAAAACGTGGCTGAATACTTACTCTACGAAATCCTGGATGATGAAGTAGTTAATGATCTTGAGCTGCAAAAGATTATTAAGATTTATCGTACCCTGTATGAAAGCAAGCTCGAACCGACGATTAAGAATTTTCTTTACAGTGACGATCTCGTGATGAGCAAATTAGTTACCTCCCTGATCGAATTTCCATACCAGGTAAGTCCGGGTTGGGAAGAACATTATGAAAGGCCGATGGTCTCTAGGGAAGATAATTATAAAAAGGATATCAGGTCAACACTCAATTATCTTGAACTGCAAAAAATCCGAGCGCTGCTGAAACAAAACGAAACAGAACTGTCGGAAACAGCATCTCACGAAAGGCAAATGTTATTGATCCAAACACAAAATCATCTCAAAAATCTTGAGATGGAAATTACCAGCCAAATGGGGATGGTGATATTGAAATAAGGAAAGGAAATAATAAAAAAAGGGTGATTTCTCAATCACCCTGTTATTCAATTAATATGCAGCGGTAGCTACGCTTATGGTAGTGTCCACTTCAATTTCCTGTGTTTTTCCATTGTCACAGCATTCAGGCCTGGTAAACAATAGAGCGTTCCAGACATAATCCAATCCAACTTTCTCACTCGATTCAAAACCCCTTGAAATCAGGAAATCCCAATCACATGCGCGGTTGAGGTCACTGGTAATCTTCGAGGTCGCTTTAGGAAATGCTACCCACAATTTTCCGTCGGGCTTAATAGCCGGGCAGACATCGGCAAGGATCTTATAAAGCTGCTTGGAGTTAAGCGCAAAGATCAATGCAAAGTCAATTTTACGGGTTTTTAAAAGTGGCGTAACATTCTTTGAAAAAGAAAGTTTTGAAAACTGCTTTTCGATGGTGGAGGGAAGGCCCTGAATTAACAGATTTCTCTCGTCTTCTAATTGCAGTTTTTCAAACAAAGTTTGCGACATAAGTGAAGGAAGGTTTTTAAGATTAAACAATACGTCTCTTACTTACCTCAGCGAAGGGCAATACAATCGTAGTTGTGTAAATTGTTGAAGTTTGGCAAAGACATTGCAAAATTAGTGATTATCTTCCTGGAATCCAATTAAAAAGCCCCACGCCAAGGTGAGGCATCGTTGTATGTTGCCAAATAATTAGTTCAATTTATTTTACCGGTCGATAATATTTCAATGCCTCCGGCATATATTCCTGGATTTTTTGGATCCGATTTGCATCCATCGGGTGGCTACTGAGAATCTCAGGCTGCTGCCCCTGGCCTTGCTTCAAACTTGCCATCCTTGTCCAGAACGCTACTGCTTCTCTGGGATTGTATCCAGCCATAGCGGCGAATATTAGGCCGTAATGATCAGCTTCGTACTCCTGGTTGCGTGAGTTGGGGAGTAAAACGCCTATCTGTGCTCCGGGTGCATATATAGTTTTAAATATTGAATTTGCCTGGGAATTACCTGACGTAAAAATTTCACCGCCGATACCTATTCCCTGTGCGAGAAGTGCCTGGCTCATTCTCTCCTGGCCATGGTGCGCAACAGCATGGGTTATTTCGTGACCCATTACAACTGCGAGAGCTGCCTCATTTTGGGTGACCTGCAACAGCCCGGTATACACTACTACCTTTCCTCCGGGCATACACCAGGCGTTTACCTCTTTATTATCAATAAGATTAAATTCCCAATTATAGCCGGCCAATTCATTCTTCAGACCCTGCTGTCGATAATAGCGGGTGATTGCGGTAGCTATCCTTGTTCCTACCCTCTTTACCATTGCTGCATCTTTATTAGCCGACGATGCTACTACTTTATTTTGTGAGAGAAAAGAGCGGTATTGCGATACTGCTTCTTGTTGGAGAGAGGCTTCAGATACAAGTGAAAGCTGACTTCTTCCGGTTATCGCATTTTGGGTACAAGAGATAGCAAAAATCGAAAAACCTAAAAGAAGTATAAATAGGTGCTTCATCAAAAAATATTTAGGGTGAATTTTATTACAAGCGTTCCCTTGGATAAACAATTGACGTACCAAGTTTAAAGTGCAGTTTGTGAAGGAGTTGTGAAAAAGAAGGTGGGAGTCTTTAGTCTCTCCGTTTTTGTTTTTTCCTGTCGCGATATTTTAGAATAGGCACGCGGCTTTCGCTCCCTTTGAGAAGACGGGAAATATTTTTCTGGTGAGTAAGTATTACCAAGGCTGCGACAGCCACGGCAAAGACCCTGTAAAAAACTTCCTTTTCATTGTATATCCATAGTACGCAAATTGGTAGTGCAATTCCCGCCAATATAGAGCTCAATGAAACATAGCGGGTTAAAAAAAGAACTGATAAAAAGACACCTACACAGCTGACTGCAACAATAGGCTGAATCGCCAATAACATCCCAAAAAGCGTGGCTACCCCTTTGCCACCCCGGAATTGGGCCCATATGGGATAAATGTGCCCGGCTATGCCAGCCATTCCCAGGGCAATCATTAGATTAGTGCGGTCAAACTCGTTGGTGAGGTAATACGGAAGAAGGTTATAGAGGGCAACTGCAAACATGCCTTTAAGCATGTCCCCGGCCATCACGATGGTTCCGAACTTAGGCCCTAATATCCTGAAAGTGTTGGTCGCTCCCATATTTCCACTTCCATATTCCCGGATGTCGATATTGAAGAAAGATTTGCTAATTAACAGCGCTGTAGGAATGGATCCAATCAGGTAAGCTGTAATAATTAACAGGAGTTCTTTCATATCTATTCGGAATCAGGCAAACAACAAATATAATATAAAAAAAATGGCAGACTATAGCCTATCTGCACTATTTATTGGTATCTGAGTTGAACTGCCGTCCACCCGCCGAGGGTGCGACTTTTGACAACTTTGAAATTCAATTTTTCGTATTTGCTTGTCAACTTTTTGACATCTCCTTCCAGGAATCCACTCAGCAAAAGCTCGCTTCCCGGATAGCAACATGAGCGTAAATTAATTGCCTCCATCAATAATATCTGGAGATTAATATTGGCCAATATAACGTGATATTGTTTAAATCCGGCTAGTTTTTCTGCTTTTGAGATGGCAATCCTTGTACAGCCGTTTTCCAGGCAATTCTCTTGGGCATTTGTGATACTCCAGTCATCTATATCGATGGCCGAAACCTGCTGCGCACCACTTTTTTCCGCCAAAATCGCAAGGACGCCCGTACCTGTCCCGAAATCGAGGATATCTTTCCCGCAGAAAACGATACGCTCCATCATGTCGATCATAAGTTGCGTGGTAGCATGGTGGCCAGTGCCAAAACTCATTTTTGGAGTAATGACAAGGTCATGCAGGACTTCACCACAGATAGGATGGAAAGCTGAACGAATGTTGACGAAATCGCCAATTCGCACAGGTACAAATCCTGTTTCCCATAGCTGGTTCCAGTTTTCTTCAGTGATCCGGCGCTGCTTAAATGATTCAGTGGAATCCAGTATATGTCGTAGGGAGAGTTCTTGGAAATCGTCCGGAAGAATATATGCCTGTAAAATATTTTCTTCTTCCTGGAAGGCGTAAAAGCCTAAGTCTTCCAGTTCAGCAATTAGGATGTCAACCCGTGGGCCGCCTTCGTGATCGATTGATATCTCCAGGTATTGCTTCATAAAAAAAAGCCTGCAGAATTTAACTGCAAGCTTGGATAAATTAGCTAAAGAAACGATTAATTATTAGATTCTCTTTGTTGCCTCGGCGGGCCACCTCCTGCGTTTTCCGGTTTTGGAATAAGTGCTTTGCGACTCAATTTAAATTTCCCTGTTTTCTGGTCAACACCAATCAGTTTCACTTTCACACTATCTCCCTCATTCAACACGCCATCCATGCTCTCGAGCCGCTTCCACATTATTTCTGATATGTGTAGCAACCCCTGCTTACCCGGCATAAATTCGACGAAAGCTCCAAACTCTTTAATGCCTTTTACGGTTCCTTCATATACTTCGCCGACTTCGGGTAATGAAACAATGCCTTTAATCCAGGCTAGCGCTTTGTCCAGGCCATCTTTATCCACAGAGAAAATACTTACTTCTCCTTTATTCGCTACCTCCGTGATATTGATGGTGGCACCGGTTACTTTTTGGATCTCCTGTATAATTTTTCCACCAGGTCCAATTACAGCACCGATGAATTCTGAATCGATGATAATTTTTTCCATCCTCGGGGCGTGAGGTTTCACTTCGCTGCGGTGTTCCGGCAGGCATTCATACATCGCATCCAAAATATGCAACCTTCCACGTTTAGCCTGGGCGAGGGCATTCCGCATAACGTCCATGCTGAGTCCATCTACTTTTATGTCCATCTGTACACCGCATATCCCATCGCGGGTGCCTGTTACTTTAAAGTCCATATCACCAAGGTGATCTTCATCTCCGAGTATATCTGAAAGTATAGCGTACTTGCCTTCCTTCGTGATCAGCCCCATCGCAATTCCACTGACATGTTTGGTAAAGGGAACGCCTGCATCCATTAAGGCCAGTGATCCTGCGCAAACTGTCGCCATGGATGATGAACCGTTACTTTCTAAAATATCACTCACGATCCTTACGGTGTAGGGGTACTCAGAGCCAGGCATGATTTGCCTCAATGAACGCATCGCCAGGTTGCCATGTCCAACTTCTCTCCTGCCGACTCCACGCATCATTTTCACTTCTCCGGTCGAAAACGGCGGAAAATTATAATGGAGAATGAATTTGGTATAATCACTTGTAGCAGCGCTTTCCACCAATAACTCGTCGAGTGGCGTACCCAGTGTAACTGTTGTAAGAGACTGAGTTTCGCCGCGGGTAAACAATGCAGAGCCATGTGGAGAAGGTACATAACTGGCTTCCATGCTGAGTGGACGAATTTCATCCAGCTTGCGGCCGTCAAGGCGTACTTCATCGTTCAGGATCATATCCCGAACCACATTGTATTTTAATTCTTCGAAATAATGCTTGATCAATCGTGCATCTTCTTCCGGCAAATCTTCCCCCAGGAATTCGGTGATTTCATTTGCAAGGTTGTCAAAGGCTGCTGATCTCTCATGCTTGCCGGTGGCGGATTTTGAAATCTCGTAAACTTTATCCTTTGCGAAGCCGATTATTTTCTGATCAAGTTCTTCGTTCCTATGAGGCAAAGTGTATTCCCGCTTAGCAGGTGCACCAACTTTATCACGCAGTTCCTTCTGCGCCTGGATTTGTAATTTGATAGCGTTGTGTGCAGTCTCAATTGCCTGGATCAATTCATCTTCCTGGCATTGCTTGGCCTGCCCTTCCACCATCATAATATTTTTTTCAGTGGCAGCGATCATGAACTCGAGATCCAGTTCAGCCATCTGGGTGCGGGTGGGATTTACAATTACCTCTCCATTCAATTTGCCAATACGTACTTCAGAAATAATCTCCTTGATGGGAATATCTGACACTGCGAGTGCTGCAGAAGCAGCCAGGCAGGCCATGGCATCAGGCATAACTTCAGAATCGCTGGAAATTAGGGAAACCAGGACCTGAACATCACACAGATAATC